>JAEWWF010000336.1 GCA_023396465.1 Pseudomonadota bacterium | reverse complement strand
GCTTCACCTACACCTCCATCGGCCGCCCGTGGCCCTATGGCGGTCGCGGCGCCGCTCCGGCGGCCGGCTGACCGACGGTTTCCGGCGGGCGGCGGCTCCTCCGACGAGGGCCGCCGCCGCCCGCCGCCAGTCCATTCCTGCGCCGGCCGGGCCGGTTGCGCCCGCCGGCTTCCGAACGCTCCAGTGCGGAGGCTGCCCCCATGTCCGACACCGTATCCGTCAAGACCGTCGCCACCACCCCCTTCGAGGGGCAGCGGCCCGGCACCTCCGGCCTGCGCAAGAAGGTGAAGGTCTTCGCCCAGCCGCACTATCTGGAGAACTTCGTCCAGTCCATCTTCGACAGCCTGGAAGGCTTCGCCGGCCAGACGCTGGTGGTGGGCGGCGACGGCCGTTATCACAACCGCACGGCGGTGCAGACCATCCTGAAGATGGCGGCCGCCAACGGCTTCGGGCGGGTGAAGGTGGGGCAGGGCGGCATCCTGTCGACGCCGGCCGTCTCCTGCATCATCCGCAAGCACAAGGCCTTCGGCGGCATCGTGCTGTCGGCCAGCCACAATCCGGGCGGCCCGGACGAAGACTTCGGCATCAAGTACAATGTCTCGGCCGGCGGGCCGGCGCCGGAGAAGGTGACGGAGGCGATCTACGCCCGCACCCAGGCTATTGCCGAGTACCGCATCGCCGAGGCGCCCGACGTCGACCTCGACCGCCTGGGCGAGACGCGGCTGGGTGACATGGTGGTGGAGGTGGTCGACCCCGTTGCCGACTATGCCGAGCTGATGGAGACCCTGTTCGACTTCCCCGCCATCCGCGCCCTGTTCGCCGGCGGCTTCCGCCTGTGCTTTGATGCCATGCACGCCGTCACCGGCCCCTATGCGCGCGAAATCCTGGAAGGCCGCCTGGGGGCGCCGGCCGGCACGGTCATCAATGGCACGCCGTTGGAGGACTTCGGCGGCGGCCATCCCGACCCCAACCTCGTCCATGCCCACGATCTGGTGGCGGCGATGGAAAGCGCCGACGCGCCGGACATGGGTGCCGCCTCCGACGGCGACGGCGACCGCAACATGATCCTCGGTCGCGGCATCTACGTCACGCCGTCGGACAGTCTGGCGATCCTGACCGCCAACGCCCACCTGGCGCCCGGCTATGCCGGCGGCGTCGCCGGCGTGGCGCGCTCCATGCCCACCAGCCGCGCCGCCGACCGGGTGGCGGAGAAGATGGGAATTCCCGCCTTCGAGACGCCGACCGGCTGGAAGTTCTTCGGCACCCTGCTGGACGCCGGCAAGGTCACCCTGTGCGGCGAGGAAAGCTTCGGCACCGGCTCCGACCACGTGCGCGAGAAGGACGGCCTGTGGGCGGTGCTGCTGTGGCTGAACGTGGTGGCCAGGCGCGGCGAGAGCATCGCCGCCATCGTGCGCGGCCATTGGGCGGAATACGGCCGCACCTACTACAGCCGCCACGACTATGAAGGCATCGACAGCGACGGCGCCGACCGCCTGATGGCCCACCTGCGTGCCACCGTGCCGGGGCTGGTGGGGCAGACGGTGGCGGGGCGCGAGGTGGTGCTGGGCGACGACTTCGCCTATACCGACCCGGTGGACGGCTCCACGGCGGCCAGGCAGGGCATCCGCATCGGCTTTGCCGACGGCGCCCGCATCGTCTACCGCCTGTCGGGCACCGGCACGGCGGGGGCGACCCTGCGGGTCTACATCGAGCGCTACGAGCCCGACGCCGCCCGCCACGACCTCGACCCGCAGGAGGCGCTGGCCGACCTGATCGCGGCGGCGGGGCAGCTGGCGGAGATCGCGGGGAATACCGGGCGCGACGCACCCTCGGTCATCACTTGACCGGGGGGGGGCCCCTTCAAATGATGGTGGACGTATCGGCGGGAACGGAGTCGGTTCTGTCGAGTCGTCAGCTTCATTTCCATAATCGTGATAACGCTGCCGCCTCCAAATCCTCGTGATTTTATTCCTGGTGAAAGTCTTCCCTCGGCGACTCCGCCGCTTTCATCTCGAGGATAAACAAATTGTAAATGTCGTTTACAAAATTCCTCCTTCTGAAGTGGTAGAAAGCGGCATCACACTTAAGATCATGGAACCGAAAACACTTTTTTGTCACGGCTTCCGGCGCCCCGGTGGTATCAAGGAAACATAAAAAATCACCAGACCCGGACGCTCGCCATGCCCCTGGATACCACCATCTTCAGCGCCGCCGATGTTTTCGTCAGCCCCGCCATCGCCACTGACGGCACGTTCCTAGGCTATCGCGTGCAGACCCTGTCTGGCGCGATCCTGGCGGTTGTACGCCAGCGGGAGGTTGCCATAGCCATCGCTCAAGCCGCCCATGAGGGCGAGCGCCTGTCCCCGCATCTGCACTGAATGCAGCACGGCGGGAGCGTGTCCATCGCCAAGGTCACGAGCGTCCTTCACCAAAGCCAGAAGAGCCGGCGCCGCCGAAAGGGGTGCCGGTTTTTCTTTATGGGGGCCTTATCACAATATTATCGACATGTTTAAAGCATTGCCGCCGCCGCCGCCCTTCGTGGCCGTCGGAGACGGGGAGGGGTGGCAGAGGCTTGGCATCAAAGCCCTCGGACGGGGGCGGCGACATGCCTCCTATGAGAAATTTCCAGGAACCATACGCGCTGTGATCGTGATGCCTTCTTTACAAATGCGCGCATTAATAGGAAGATTCTTGATTTGCGGTTGAGAGAAAAACCGTTGTAAGGCCAGGGGTTTACCCAGCCCTGAGTGATCACTCAGGCTGTTTTCGGCGGCGATCCGGGGTTCTATGGGGCCATCGAGCAGACCGGGAGAACACCCATGCTGGATTGCCTCACCTGGGCCACCGCCCACCTGTTCGGCAGCGCGCTAGCCGAACAGCACCGGCTGCGCTACCGCGTCTTCGTGGAGCGTGCCGGCTGGAATGTCCCCCACATCCACGAGATGGAGTGGGACAAATACGACACCCCCGCCGCCCACTATCTGGTGTGGAGGGACGACGAGGGCACCGCCCGTGGCGTCGTGCGCTTCAGCCCCACCACCGTCCCCTACATGATCGCCGACGTGTGGCCGGACATGATCGACGACGGCGGCCTGCCCCATGACGACGCCGTGTGGGAAGCCACCCGCCTGGCCGTCGACCCCGCCTTGCCGGCCGAGATGCGCCGCGAGATCCGCGCCGAGCTGGTGGTCGGCATCATGGAATTCGGCCGCCTGCACGGCATCCGCCAGTACCTGCATCTGATGCCGGTGACCTTCGTGCGCTCCTTCCTGTGGGGCAATGACATGGACACCCGGCCGATCAGCCCGGTGTGTCGCATCGACGGCATTCCCTGTCGGGTGTGGATGACCACCGTGACGGAGGAGCGGCTGGAGATGGTGCGCGCCGCCGCCGGTGTCGCCAATGTTCTGCGGCTGCCCGCCGACGTCGTGCCGGAGACCCGTGCCGCATGACCGCGTCTTCCGCCGCCCGCGCGCCGCTGCCCCAATCGGCGGAACAGACCATCCTGGAAGGTCTGTTCTACCTGGAGCGCGAAGCCCTCGATGCCGGCCTGCCGGATCTGGCCCACGCCATCCGCGCCGCCGTCACCGTCTATACCACCGCAGAATGCGAGAAGGAGTACGATGCATGAGCATCGTCGTGCCGTTCCCCATGCCCGCCGCCGCTTGCACCACCGCCACGCCGGAGGAAGACCAGGTTCAGGCCATCCGCGCCATGCTCCGCTATCTCCAGCGCGAGACCCAGGAAAGCGGTCTGGCTGCCACCAACGACATGATCGTCGCGGCCCTGCGCGCGCTTGAGCACGATGTGCTGGTGGTGGCCCGCTAGGGCGCGCCGCAGCTCCCCATTCATGGCAGTGAGTGACCCGCCCGCCCGCCGGCTGCGCCGACGGTGACGCCTCGCCCGTTTCGAGCGGGTGGGCGGGTCCATGCCATGACGGCACCGCCGCCGTCATGGCGGCTGCCCGCGACGCGCACCGATGCGGTGCGTGACGGCGCCTCTGCGCCGGCTGACGGAGCCCCCGCCGCGTGGCGGGCTCCCCCGACCATCACCTGTGACAGTTCACCCGACCGGCGGCCCGACGTCCCGGTGACGCCCCCGCCTTGTCCGACCCAAGGGAGTCCGAGCATGTCCGTGCAGACCATCAGCGCCCTGACCACCAGCGTGGAGCAGGCCCAGGAAATCCTCCGCCGCGACGGCGCCATCATCATCACCGACGCCCTGCCGGCCGGCGTCATCGACGAGGTGGATGCCGAACTGGCGCCCTACCTCGACCGCGTGCCGTTCAGCCAGGGCAACTTCTTCGGCTGGCGCACCAAGCGCTGCGCCTCCATCCTGGTAAAGTCGCGGGCCTCGCACCAGATGGCGGCCAACCCCTATGTCACCGACGTGGTGAAGGGCATGCTGCTGCCGTTCTGCGAAAGCATCCAGCTGTCCGGCACCCAGGCCATCCAGATCCACCCCGGCGAGCCGGAGCAGCTGCTGCACGCCGACGAGGAACTGTGGCCGGCGGAGCGCGGCCGCATGCAGTACCAGGTCAACACCGTCTGGGCGCTGAGCGACTTCACCAAGGAAAACGGCGCCACCCGCATCGTCCCCGGCAGCCACACCCGCGACGCCATCGAGCGCCTGCCCGATGAGTCGGAGATCGTCTATGCCGAAATGCCGCGCGGCGCGGTGGCGGTGTGGCTCGGCTCCACCATCCACGGCGGCGGCGCCAACCAGTCCAACGCCCCGCGCACCGGCCTGTCGCTGGCCTACTGCCTCGGCTGGCTGCGGCAGGCGGAGAACCACTACCTCGCCAACCCGCCGGAAATCGCCCGCACCTACAGCCGCGAACTGCAGGAACTGATCGGCTACAACGTCCACAGCCCCAACCTGGGCGCCTTCGAGGGCCAGGACCCCAAGGTACTGCTGGAGATGGGCGAACGGCCGGACGTGCTGGCCTTCCAGGACTTCATGCCGGAGTGGGCCGCCACCCTGCTGGCCGAGTACTGCGCCGCCCGCGACGCTGCCAAGCGCGCCGCCTGATCCAGGCGCCACCGCAAGCGCCGACGGCGGACCGACGCCACCGGCCCGCCCCAGCGCCCGCCGCCCGCACCGGAGCCTCCGGTGCGGGCACGCGGGCGTTGCGGCGGGCCCAGAGTGGCCCTTTCCGGCCCCGTGCGGCACCGCTAAACAGCGGCCACTGCCTTTCCCTTCCGCACGGAGCCCCCACGGTGTCGAGACTGCGCGCCGACCTGATCCTGCTTCTGGCCGCCATGATCTGGGGCTCCACCTTCGTCGTGCAGAAGCTGGCCTTCCTGGACGAGGCCGGCGAGGCGACGGCGGCGGTGCCGCAGGATGGCGCCCTCGGGCCGCTTGCCTTCACCGGCATCCGCTTCCTGCTCGGTGCCCTGGTGGTGCTGCCGCTGGCCCTGCGCGAGACGGCGCGGGCGGAGGCGGCGGCGCGGCCGGTGGATCGCCTCGGTTTCGTGCTGTGCGGCGTGCTGCTGTTCACCGGCTCCATCACCCAGCAGGTGGGCATCATCGGCACCTCGGTCACCAATGCCGGCTTCCTGACAGCGCTGTATGTGCCGCTGGTGCCGCTGCTCGGCCTGTTCCTGCTGCGCCGCCGTCCCCATTGGGCGGTGTGGCCGGGGGTGGCGGGCTGCACCCTTGGCACCTGGTTCCTCAACGGCGGCGACCTCACCGGCATGTCGCAAGGCGACCTGTGGGTGACCGCCGGCACCGTGTTCTGGGCCCTGCACGTCATCTGCGTCGGCACCTTCGTCACCCGTTCCGGCCGACCGCTGACGCTGGCGTGCAGCCAGTTCGTCACCGTTGGGACCGTCGGGGTGATCGCCGCCCTGCTGCTGGAACAGCCGAGCTGGCAGGCCATTTCAGCGGCGTGGTTCGAAATTGCCTGGGCCGGCTGCCTGTCGGTCGGCATCGCCTTCACGCTGCAGGTGATCGGCCAGCGTGGCGCCCATCCGGCCGACGCGGCGATCATCCTCAGCTCCGAGATGGTGTTCGCCGCCCTGGCCGGCGCCATCGTGCTGGGCGAGCGGCTGGCCCCCGACCAATACGCCGGCGCCGCCATCATCCTGATCAGCATCATCGCCGTCGAGGTGCTGCCCTTCCTGCACAAGCGGAAGGTGAGGTAGGGAAGGCTCACTCCGGCGGCGGCACCGCCTGAGCGCGGGGCAGGGGGCGTTCCGGCACGTCCATCACCAGGCCGCCGACGCCCAGGCCCATGATCTCCCGCGGCCCCACCGGCACCCCGGCGGCCAGCCGCCACAGCACCCAGTCGGCACCGTTGAGCTTGGGGGAGCGGGCGCAGCCCGGCAGGCCGAGCACCGGCACCGCCTCCCACCGCGCCAGCAGCAGCAGGTTGCCGGGGTCCACCGGCATGCCGAAGTGCTCCACCGTGCCGCCCACCCGCTCCACCGCCGCCGGCAGCACGTCGGCGCGGTCGGTGATGGCGGAGGCGCCGATCAGCAGCACCAGGTCGCACCCCGCCGCCCGCACCTCGCGCAGCGCCCCGGCGACGGCGGCGACATCATGGCGGCAGCGCACCTCCCGCACCAGCGCCGCGCCGCAGGCGGCAAGGCGACCGGCGGTGGTGACGGCGGTCTTGTCGAGCATGCTCTCCTTGGTGCCGGCGACCCGCGTCTGCACCAGCGCCGCGCGCAACGGCCGCCACGGCGCCACGGTGACGGCGGCGCGGCCGGCCACCAGTTCGCACAGGGCCACGGTGTCGGCCGGCACGGCGAAGGGGATGATCTTCACCGTCGCCACCATCCTGCCGGGCTCCGCCGGGTCGCAGTCGGGCAGGGTGGCGAGGGTGACCGCCTCGGTGACGCCGTTGATGCGGTCGACGGCGTCGCGGTCGACCCGGAAC
>JAEWWF010000333.1 GCA_023396465.1 Pseudomonadota bacterium | reverse complement strand
GTCGGGTGCCGGCCCGGGCCGGCGCCGGCATGACAGGCTGGCGCGCCGCCGGACGCACCGGGGTGAAACGCTTGAGCGTCGAGCTGCCCCGGCCCGGAAAGATATCCAGCGGCGGTAGCGGTATGGCGAGGCTCAGCAGTCGCATTCAGCGGTCTCCACCATCCAGTGGCACAGCGCGGGGAACGGGATCCCGACGAAGGCCGCCTGCTCGGGAACGAGGGAGGTGGCGGTCATGCCGGGCTGGGTGTTGACTTCCAGAATCACGAGGCGCTCGCCGTCGTAGCGGATGTCGGTTCGCGACACGCCACGGCACCCGAGCGCCCGGTGGGCTCGCACGGCGACGTCCTTGGCCCGTTCCGTGATGTCCGCGCCGATGTCGGCCGGCAGAACGTGCCGGGAGCCACCGGCGGCGTACTTTGCATCGTAGTCGTAGAAGCCGCGCTGGGTTGTGATCTCCGTCACGGCCAAGGCATGATTTCCCATCACCGCGACGGTCAATTCGCGGCCGGGGATGAAGGTTTCGACCATCACGCGGTCGCCGAACGGCCAGTCGTCATCGGCGAAGCGATGATTGTCGCCCTCGCGCACGATATGCACCCCGACCGAACTGCCCTCGTTCAGCGGCTTGATGACATAGGGACGCGGCAGCGGATCGATGCCCGTGAGCATCTCCTCGCGGCTGACGATGCGGTCCTCGGCCACGGTCAGGCCGGCCTGGGCGAACAGCAGCTTGGCGGTCGGTTTGTCCATGGCGATGGCGCTCGCCAGTCGGCCGGAGTGGCTGTAGGGGATACGCATCATGTCGAGGATGCCCTGGATGGCGCCATCCTCGCCGAACCGGCCGTGCAGGGCATTGAGCACCACGTCGGGCTTGGTTTCCGCCAGCGCCTGGACGAAGGCCGGCACGTCGCGCGGCACGTCGATCGCCGCCACGTTGACATAGCCATGGTCCTTCAGCGCCTGAACGGCCGCCGCGCCGGAGTTCAGCGACACCTCCCGCTCGGCGGAGAAGCCGCCCATCAGCACGGTGACGCGCCGGGTGATCGGGGTGGTCATGCATCGTCTCCGTGGTCGCAGGCGGGCAGGATGGCGCGGGGATGGTCGGCGGGGACGCCGATGCGGCGGATTTCCCACCGCAGCGTGATGCCGCTGGCGGCGAGCACCCGACGGCGGATTTCCTCGCCCAACGCTTCAACGTCGGCGGCGGACGCATCGCCCAGATTCAGCAAAAAGTTGCAGTGCTTCTCACTGACCTGGGCGCCGCCGATGGTCAGACCGCGGCAGCCGGCGGCGTCGATCAGTTCCCACGCCTTATGCCCGTCGGGGTTGGCGAAGGTTGAGCCGCCGGTGCGGGTGCGGACCGGCTGGCTGTCCTCGCGCTGGCGGCGGATCTCGGCGATGCGCTCGGCGATGGCGGTCGGATCGGCGCCGGGTTCGCCCTTGAGGGTGGCGGCGACGAACACCCAGTCCTCCGGCACGTCGCAATGACGGTAGGACAGGCCCATGTCCTCCGGCCGCAGGGTATGCAGGCGGCCTTCGGTGTCGAGCGCCTCGGCGGTGACCAGCACGTCCTTGATCTCGCGGCCGTAGGCGCCGGCGTTCATGCGCAGGGCGCCGCCGATGGTGCCCGGCACGCCGGTCAGGAACTCCAGCCCGCCGATGCCGGCGTCCTGGGCCACGGCGGCGACGCTGGCGTCGAGCGCCGCGGCGCCGCAATGGACGAAGCCGCCGGCCTCCGCCTCGATGTCGGCGAAGCCGCGCCCCAGGCGCACCACCACGCCCGGCACGCCGCCGTCACGCACCAGCAGGTTGGAGCCGACCCCGATGACCGTCAGCGGCACGTCGGCGGGACGGGCGGCCAGCACCACCGCCAGGTCGTCCACGTCCACCGGCCGGATCATCAGCTCGGCCGGGCCGCCGACCCGGAACCACGTCACCTTCGCCAGATCGGCCCCGGCGCTCACCCGGCCACGCACGCGCGCCAGCGCCTCCCCCATGCGGAGGAGCAGCGGCGACTGGGACATGGCGGTGCCGGCGGCGGTGGGGGCCTGCTGGGTCATTCGGCGGCGCCCTCCGGGCCGTACAGGTCGGCCAATTGGGCGGGCAGGGCGTGGGCCCAGGCGGTGATGTTGCCGGCCCCCAGGCAGACCACGATGTCGCCCTTGCGCGCCACCCGGCGCACCGTCTCGGCCAGCATCTCCGGCCGGGCGAGCGGGATGGCGCCGCGATGGCCGCGCTGACGCAGGCCGTTGACCAGGGCGTCGCGGTCGACCCCCGGCACCGGCGCCTCGCCGGCGGCGTAGACGTCGGCCACGATCACCGTGTCGGCGTCGTTGAAACAGGTGCAGAATTCCTCGAACAGGCTCGACAGGCGGCTGTAGCGGTGCGGCTGCACCACGGCGATGACGTTGCCGGTGGTGGCCGAGCGGGCGGCGCGCAGCACGGCGGCGATTTCCACCGGATGGTGACCGTAATCGTCGATGACGGTGATGCCGGCGGCCTCGCCGGTCTTGGTGAAGCGCCGCTTGACGCCCGAGAAGCCGGCCAGCGATTGGCGGATGGTGTCGTCGGGCAGGCCCATTTCCACCGCGATTGCGATGGGCGCTAGGCTGTTGGTGACGTTATGCTCGCCGAACATGGGCAGGCGGACGTCCTGGATGACCCGCTGGTGGCCGCTCATGCGGTCGGTCACCACCACGTCGTAGCGGGCGCCGCCAACGCCGATGCGCACGTTCACCGCCCGCACGTCGGCCTGCGGCGACAGGCCGTAGGTCACCACCCGGCGGTCGGAGACGCGCGGGATCATGGCCTGCACCTCGGGGTGGTCGATGCACAGCACCGCCAGACCATAGAACGGGATGTTGGTGATGAAGGTCTGGAACGCCTCGCGCAGCTTGTCGAGCGAGCCATAGTGGTCCATGTGCTCGGCGTCGATGTTGGTGACGATGGCGATGACGGCCGGCAGCTTGGTGAAGGTGCCGTCGCTTTCGTCGGCTTCCACCACCATCCATTCGCCGTCGCCCAGGCGGGCGTTGGTGTTGTAGGCGTTGATGATGCCACCGTTGATGACCGTCGGGTCCATGCCGGCGCCGTCCAGCATGGCGGCGACCATGCTGGTGGTGGTGGTCTTGCCGTGGGTGCCGCCGACGGCGATGGCCCATTTCAGGCGCATCAGCTCGGCCAGCATCTCGGCGCGGCGGACCACCGGGATGAGGTTCTGGCGGGCGGCGACGACCTCGGGGTTGTCGGCCTTCACGGCGGAGGAAATCACCACCACCTGGGCATCGCCCAGGTTTTCCGCCCGATGGCCGATGTGGACGGCGACGCCCTTTTCGCGCAGGCGCACCACGTTGGCGCCTTCCGCCTGGTCGGAGCCCTGCACGGAATAGCCCAGGTTCACCAGGATCTCGGCGATGCCGGACATGCCGATGCCGCCGATGCCGACGAAGTGGATGGTTCCGATATCGAGCGGCATGGCCCTCATTGGGCGGTCTCCCTGGCAACGGCGGCGGCGGACGTGGCGGCGGTGGTGGTGGTGGGCAGCTTGGCCTCGACCAGATCGGCGAGGCGGCGGGCGGCGTCGGGCACGCCGAAGGCGCGGGCGGCGCCGGCGGCGGCCTGGAGGCTGGCCGGCATGTCGAACAGATCCTTCAGGCGGGCGGCCAGCGCCTCGACCGTGAAGCGGTCCTGCGGCATCAGCCAGCCGCCGCCGGCGGCATCCACGGCGCGGGCATTGGCGGTCTGGTGGTCGTCGGTCGCGAAGGGGTAGGGGACGAGGATGGCCGGCCGCCCGGCGGCGGTCATCTCCGCCACCGTCGAGGCGCCGGCGCGGGCGATGAGCAGGTGGCAGGCGGCCAGGCGCTCCGGCACGTCGGCGAAGAAGCTTTCCAGCGTCACGTCGGCCAAACCGGCGGCGGCGTAGGCGGCGCGCACCCGCTCCAGGTCTTCCGGGCGGCACTGTTGGGCCACGGCAAGGCGGGCGCGGAG
>JAEWWF010000325.1 GCA_023396465.1 Pseudomonadota bacterium | reverse complement strand
GCTGACGGCGGTCGCCTGGCTGGCGGTGCTGGCCGGAGCGCCGGCGGTGGCGGTGCTGCTGCTGCGGGTGCCCGAGGCGGTGGCCCCGCCTCCCCACGACGCGGCAGCCCGGCCGGTGCGGCTGGATCGGGCGGCGGTGCGCTCCGCCCTCGCCAACAAGCCGTTCCTGCGGTTGTTGGCGGCGTGGTTCGTAAACGGTGCCGCCAACGGTCTGCCGGGGGTGCTGTTCCCGCTCTACCTCCAGCATGCGCTGGGCGCCGACCGGACCCAGCAGGGCGTGCTGATCTTCCTCTACTTCCTGGCCGGCATCGTCGCCATGCCGCTGTGGCTGCGCCTCGCCCGCCGCATTGGCAAGCACCGCGCCTGGGTGGCCGCCATGGCGCTGTGCTGCCTGGTGTTCGTGTGGGTGCCGCTGATCCCGCCTGGCGCCATCTGGGCCTTCGCCGCCGTCTGCCTGCTGACCGGCGCCACCCTGGGCGCCGACCTCGCCCTGCCGCCGGCCATGCAGGCCGATGTGGTCGACCTCGACACCCTGCGCAGCGGGCAGGAACGCGCCGGCCTGTTCTTCGCCCTGTGGAGCATGGCGACCAAGCTCGCCCTTGGCCTTGCCGCCGCCGGTGGCTTCTGGGCGCTGGATATCGCGGGTTTCGACACCGCCGCGACCGTCAACACCGCCGCCGCCCTGCTGGCGCTGACGATGATCTATGCGGTGGCACCCGTCGTACTGAAAGGCGTGGCGATGGCGCTGGTCTGGCCCTTCCCGCTCACCGCCCGGCGGCAGCGCATCATCCGCGCCCGCCTGGAGCGGCGGAACCGCGGCGCCGCCCCGGCCGGCCGATAAAGCGACCGGCCGAACGAACAGAGACGTCCAAGCGGAGGTGTCACATGCGCAAGCGCGCAGCGGCCATGGTGGCCGTCATGGCTTTGGTCTCGACGGGATGCAGCAGCATGAAGATCCAGGATTTCACCGACACCCAGCCGGAACTGGTGCTGGAAGAGTACTTCGCCGGCCGCAGCACCGCCTGGGGCCTGTTCGAGGACCGCTTCGGCGACGTGCGGCGGCAGTTCGTGGTCGACATCGACGGCGACTGGAACCCCAAGACAGGGATCCTGGTGCTGACCGAGGATTTCCGCTACAGCGACGGCGAAACCGATCAGCGGGTGTGGACCATCCGCAAGACCGGTCCCAACAGCTACGAGGGCACGGCGCCGGACGTGATCGGCACCGCCCGCGGCACCACCGCCGGCAATGCCTTCCACTGGACCTATGCCATGGACCTGAAGGTGGGTGACGGCAGTTGGCGCGTCACCTTCGACGACTGGATGTTCCTCCAGCCCGGCGGCGTGCTGCTCAACCGCGCCACGGTCAACAAGTGGGGGCTGGAGATCGGGTCGGTGTCCATCGCCTTCCAGAAAGAGACCGCCACGGCCGCCGCTACAGAACCGCGATCCGCCGCCGAATGAGGCGCAACAGCCAGCCGATCACCGGCAGGCGCTCGTACAACGACGAGGCGGCATCCCAATAGTCGATGTGGGCGGTGACCAGGCCGCCCGCGTCCAACCGCACCTCCGACATGCCTTCCACCGCCCACGGCCGCCCGTTCAGCGCCCGCACCCGGCCGGACAGCGTCCAGCGCAACAGCGCCGTCTCGCCGTCGGCGGCGAGACCCGCATGGTGAACGGAAAAGGTCAGATCCTGCACGTCCATGAACATCCGCTCGAACACCGCCAGCATGGCCCCCCGGCCGCTGACATCGTGGAACGGGTCCTTGAAACGCACGTCCGGCGCCGTCACCGCCCGTAGTTCGGGCAATGTCTCGGGCGTCAGCCGTTCCAGCACGGTCACGTAACGCGCCAGCCCAGCCTGCTGCGGGCCGGCGCCGTCTGCATCCTGCATCACCACCACCTTGGGCATCACGATTGCCGTACCATGCGACGGGTAAGGGCGAAAAACAAGGACGCGGGCAGTAACGCCAGCATCTTCATCAGTAATGCCATGCGGGTCGGAAATATGATCTCGAAGCGTCCGGCCTCGATACCATCAGCCATACGCCTTGCTGCTTCATCCGGTTCCATCAGGAAAGGCATGGGGAAATCGTTCTTGTCGGTGAGTGGCGTGCGGACGAAGCCGGGATTGACCACCGACACCATCACCCCGAACCGCTCCAGATCCGGCTTCAGGGCCTCGCACAGGTTGATGAGGCCGGCCTTGGTGGCACCGTAGGCGGCGGCAGTGGGCAGGCCGCGATAGCCGCTGACCGACGCCGTCACCACCACATGGCCGCGACGGCGGGCGATGAACCCTGGCACCACCGCCGCCAGCCCATGCACCACACCCATCAGGTTCACCTCCATCAGGGTGCGGAACGGTGCGCTGGTGAGGTGGTCCGCTTGCACCGGCAGGTGGGTGCCGGCGTTGAACACCGCCAGATCAATGTCCCCCAGATCCTGCTCGATGGCCGCCCGCACCGCCTGCACCGCCGTCTCCTGGGTCACGTCCAGCGGATAGGAGTGAATGCGGCTGTCCTCGGCGGCAAGGCGGGCGAGGTCTTCCTCAGATCGGGCCGACGCGGCGACGGTGACGCCCCGCGCCGCCAGCTCCAGCGCCAGCGACCGGCCGAGTCCCTTGCCCGCACCGGTGATCCAGGCGATACGGTGGCGCGATGGAGGCCGACGGCTCACGACGCACCGCCTTCCACCGTCGGCGCCGCTCCCGCCGCCGCCGCCGGACGATCAACACCGCACTGGCGACAGACATACGTGATGGTGGAGCCGTCGCGGGCCGGGAAACGCAGACCGACCCAACGGCCGGCATCGTCGTACCAGACATCAGCGGTCAGGTCGCCGCGATAGGTCCACAGAGTGGCCCCCACCGGTCCCTGACGGGTCTCCACGGTCTCTCGACCGACGGGAGTCATGGTCACGGCGTTGAGGCCGCCGGTGATGGTGTTGAGCACTTGGCCGGTGCCGCGCACGGCGGCGTTCCAATGGTTGGTTGGAAACACCGGCCCGGCCGCCGTCAGCCGCCCCTGACTTCCGTCAATGAGCACTTCCGCGCCATCACGGCGGGCGGTGACGCTACTGCGGCTGCCGTCATCGTCGGTGGTGGCCGCCAACTCGACCAACAGCCCGTCGCGCCACACGTCCCGCGATTGATAGCTGAAGCGGTAGAGCGGCAGGCCGAGCAGCGTGACGCCCATGGTGCTGGCGGCCTCGGCCACCAGATCGTCGCCGCTGCGGGTGAATGTCACCTCGTGGCGGCCGATGACGGCGCCGTTGCGTTCGACATCATAGACAATGCGCGGACCGTAGAGCGTGAGCGGGTCCGGTTCGGCGGGGGCAGCGGCGGCCGGAGGGACAGCGACGGCCAGAAGAGCAAGGCCGGCGGCAAGGGCGGGTGGGCACAGCGTCGGCATCACGAAGAGCTCGCGTCAGTTGAGGGTCTGGCTGTCCTACGAGTCCACCCTTGGCGACGGATCACTCAACAGCTTAAAGCGAACAAAAACGCATTTTTGCGGTTCATACTGCATTCATAATCCGAAAACCGCCGAAAAATGGCTTGATCGCAGATTTGGCTATGCCCAAGTTCGGGACGCGACAGGATATTTCCCGCCCTCGTCACAGGAGTTCGGATCCATGACCAAGCCCTCCACCGACGGCCAGTTGCCGCCGCTGCGGCTGCCGGACCCGCGCGACGACAGCGCCGGAGGTCTGCGCAGCTACCTTGCCGCCATCCACGCCCAGCCGGTGCTGACCGAAGAGGAAGAGCAACGCTACGCCGCGGCCTGGGTCAGCCACGGCGACCTGGATGCCGCCCATCGCCTGGTGGCCGCCCATCTGCGGCTGGTGCCCAAGGTGGCGCGCCAGTTCCGCGGCCAGGGCATGCCGCTGTCCGACCTCATCAGCGAGGGCAACATCGGCCTGTTGCAGTCTTTGCGACGGTTCGACCCCGACAAGGGATTCCGCTTCGCCACTTACGCCCGCTGGTGGATCCGCGCCGCCATCCTCAATCACCTGCTGCAAGACTGGTCGCTGGTGAAGATCGGCACCGGCACCGGCAACAAGCGGCTTTTCTTCAACCTCGCCAAGGTGACGCGGCAGATGGGCCTTCAGCCCGACCGGCTGACCGACCATGACATCCGCGCCCTGGCCGACCGGCTGGAGGTGCAGCCGGCCGACATCGTGCGCATGACCCAGCGGCTGTCCGGCGGCGACCTGTCGCTCGACCATCCCACCGGGGACCAGGACGACGGCCGCACCGGCACCCTGCTCGACACCCTCGCCGACGTCCGCCCCACCCCCGAAGCGGCCTTGGCCGAGCACCAGGAAGGCCGTTGGCGGCGCGCCCGGGTGCGCGAGGCGCTCGGCATCCTGGATGAGCGCGAGCGCACCATCCTCGCCCGCCGCTACCTGACCAAGCGTCCCCATACCTTGCAGGCGCTGGCCTCGCTTTACGGCGTGACCGCCGAGCGCATCCGCCAGATCGAGGCCAAGGCCATCCGCAAACTGCGCGAGGCGATCGAGCGCGGAACCGCGACCCGCGCGGCGCCAGCCACCAGTTGAGGCTGGGCGCGGCGCTCGACCCATGTCCATTCTAAGGTGCTGACATTCCTGACCTTCCCCCTCTCTCACGTTGATTTCGCCGCCCCGCTCTTCATACTTGGGTCGTCGTCCGCGTCGGCGGCGGGGCGGTGAAACAACAGAGGGGTGACGCCATGCATTTCGCGCCGGAAATCGACCAGCCGCGCCTGAAGACCCTGTTCCGCTATTGGGTGGAGCAGCGCGGCGGCCGCCCCATGCCCACGCCCGAGGCGATCCGGTTGGCGGAAATGCCGCAGGACGTACGCCGCCATGTCATCGTCTTCCATGTCGTCAAGGATAGCCCCGAAGCCGAAAGCGGCCTGCGCTTCCGCATCGAGGCGGTGGGCGATGCCCTGCACGACCATTACGGCGAGCAGGCGGACGGCCGATGGCTGGAGGATATCCTCGGCGGGCACGAGTTGGACGTGGTCAGCCGGGTGCTGGAAAGCGTCGTGCGGGACGGGGTGGTCCACTTCTACCGCACCGTCGTGCCGCTCACCGGCGGCGGCGGGGTTCTGCACACCAAGCTGCTGCTGCCCCTCGGAGTCGGCGACACCGAGGTGACCGCCATCCTCGGCGGCCTGTGCCGGGGCCAGCCGCCCGCCGACGGCACGCTGGAGAACAACTACCACAGCCGCTTCGCCGCCTTGCCGGTCATCGAGGACCGCCCGTCGGACTTCAGCTGATGCCAAATGTCGCCTGATCTTTGGATTAGCAGCGGCATATTCAGGCACTTACCGCAACAGCGAAAGTCCTCGCTGCGAATACTTGTTTTAATTGTCAGAAGATATGGCACGCTAGGGTGAAGGGAGCGGGATGCCGGCCGCCCGTAGAGGTGGCGCCTCCCGCATCGGCATCACCGTGGGAGGAGACTGCCCATGAGCGCCATCTACAGCCACCCCAGCCTGCACCGCAACAGCGACGGCCCCCGCCGCGTCTGGCTGGAGGGTCGCCCCTACCCCGACATCCGCGGCGTCACCGTCGATCAGTCGAGCCAATGGCTTGCCGCCGGCTGGCGCGACTTGGTCGCCCACCCCGGCGTCAGCCTGAGTTATGGCGCTGCCTTCACCGTCCTGGCCTACCTGATCGTCGTCGGCCTGTCGCAACTCGGCATGGCGAGTCTCATCCTGCCGCTGGTGGGGGGCTTCCTGCTGGTGGCGCCGGTGCTGGCGGTCGGCCTCTACGAGGCCAGCCGGCGGCGGGAGATGGGCGAGCCGGTGCGCCTCGGCATGTGCTGGGCGGCGTTTCAGCGCAACCCCGTGCAATTGGCCAGCATGGGGCTGGTCCTCATGATCCTTTACATGATCTGGCTGATGCTGGCGCTGCTGATCTTCGCCATGTTCTACAATGCCGCCCCGCCGGCCATGGGCAGCTTCGTCACCGACATCCTGATGGCCCCCCAGGCTCCCCTGTTCCTGCTGGTGGGAACGCTGGTGGGCGGCGCGCTGGCGACGGTCGCCTTCACCATCTCGGTGGTGGCGTTGCCGATGCTGCTGCACCGGCCCGATACCTCCGCCGTGTTCGCCATGGCCACCAGCGTCGAAGCCGTGCGCAAGAACGCCCGCGTCATGATCGGCTGGGCGGCCATGATCGCCGTCATCACCTTTGCCGGCATGGCGACCTTCTTCATCGGCCTCATCGTCATGCTGCCGCTGGCCGGTCATGCGTCCTGGCACGCCTACCGCGCCGTGATCGGTGACGACGACGACTTATGAGCCCGGCGGATCACAGAAAGGCGGTATGGGTGACGAGACCGCCGCTGGTGAGCAGATGCAGCTGGTACCCCGGCGTGCTGCCGCGCGACAGCCGGAAGCCGGCATCCGGCCTCAGATCGAGGGCGATCTCGAAGGCGGTGGATGGGGCGGCGCTGATCGTCAGCCCATGCCAGCGGGTGGAGACCGCCCGGTGCAGATGCCCGCACAGCACCCGCTCCACATGGGGGTTGCCGGCGACGATGGAGGCGAAAGCGTCGGCCCCTTCCAGCGGATCGCGGTCGAAGGCGGCGAGCCCGGTGAAGAACGGCGGGTGGTGCATGGCGATGACGGTGGGGGCGTCACGTTCCTCCGCCAGGGCGGCTTCCAGCCAGTGCAGCCGATCCAGGCACAGGCGGCCGCCGGGGTGGCCGGCGTGGAGGGTATCAAGCGCCAGGATGCGCAGCGGATAACCGTCGATCACATAGTTGAGATAGCCGGTTTCCGGCAGATAGCCGTCCTGCCGGAAGGCGGCACGCACGCATTCACGGTCGTCATGGTTGCCCGGCAGCACGTAGTACGGCATGTCGAGCTGACCAAGGATGCCACGCAGGTGAGCATAGTCGGCGGGGCCGCCGTCGGCGGTGAGATCACCCGTCACCAGCACCAGATCGGGCCGTGGGGCAAGCGCGTTCAGGGTGCGCACGACGGTCAGAAGCCGCGCCGACGGATCGACGCCCCGCACCTGATCGTCTGACGCCGCCGTCACATGGGTATCGGTGATCTGCGCAAGCAGCATGGATGCCATGATGTCGTCCCCTCCCTCGCTCTCCTCGGCGGCATTCTAGCGCCGCCGAAGCCGCCTGCAAGCAGGGCGAGCATGCGCCCCGGAACTTTCTCGCGGCAACGGGGTGCTCAGACGCGGCGGATGCGGAACAGGAAGACGCCACCGGTCTCCGACTGGTGTTCCAGGGCGTGGCCGGTCTGGGCACAAAAGCTGTGGAAGTCGGCCACCGCGCCGGGGTCGGTGGTATGCACCTCCAGCACCATTCCCGATGCCATGCCGTTGAGCGCCTTCTTGGCGCGCAGGATCGGCAGCGGGCATTGCAGACCGCGGACATCAAGAACGACCGGCGGGTCGACGGCGATCATGGGCGGGCTTCTCCCTTTCCTCGCGAGGATGCGGCCCCCATAATAGGGCGGTCGTGGCGGCGGCGAAACAACCGCCGCGTCCCACATACGCGAGGGCGCCCGATGCCCCGAGACGGTCTTCCCGACGAAAATCTGTCCGTGGGCGGCAGCCGGCTGCGGCTCGGCCTCTATGCCGTCGCGCTTGCCTGCGGCGGCGGCGCGCTGGTGGTGCTGGCGGCCACCGGCGGTATCGTGCTCGCAGGCACCACCGGCGGCCGCCCGCCGTGGTCGCTGGCGGCGACCGCCCTGCTGCTCGGCCTCACCGGCGGCGTCTGGCTGGGCGGGCGGCTGAGCGGACCGCTCGCCACCCTGCCGGTCACCC
>JAEWWF010000236.1 GCA_023396465.1 Pseudomonadota bacterium | reverse complement strand
GGCCGGCGCGGCGGCGGCCTGGTCGAGCGCGCTGGCGTCCTCGCCCTCCTCCAGCAGGATGGCGATGGGCTGGTTCACCTGCACCCCATCGGTGCCGTCCGCCACCAGGATCTTGCCGAGGACGCCTTCGTCGACGGCCTCGAACTCCATGGTGGCCTTGTCGGTTTCGATCTCGGCGATGATGTCGCCGGCCGCCACCGTGTCACCTTCCTTCTTCAGCCACTTGGCCAGCTTGCCCTCCGTCATGGTGGGCGAAAGCGCCGGCATCAGGATCTGCGTCGCCATGGTGCGTTGTCTCCTTCGCCGGGCTTACTTGTAGAGGACGGCCTTGGCGGCATCCCGGACCTTCTCGGGCTGCGGCAGGCTGAGTTTCTCAAGGTTGGCGGCGTAGGGCATGGGCACGTCGGCGCCGGTGACGCGGCGCACCGGGGCGTCCAGCCAGTCGAAGCACTGCTCCATCATCACCGCGCTGATCTCGGACCCGATGCCGGCATACGGCCAGCCTTCCTCCACCACCACGATGCGGTTGGTCTTGCGCACGCTGGCGATGATGGTGGTGACGTCGAGCGGGCGGATGGTGCGCAGGTTGATGACCTCCGCCTCGATGCCCTCTTCCGCCAGCAGGGCGGCGGCGTCCAGCGACACGCCAACCATGCGCGAGTAGGCGACGATGGTCACGTCCTTGCCGGCGCGCTCCACCTTGGCCTTGCCGATGGGCAGCACGAAGTCTTCCACGTCGGGCACGTCGAAGCTCTGGCCGTAGAGGATCTCGTGTTCCAGGAACACCACCGGGTTAGGATCGCGGATAGCCGCCTTCAGCAGGCCCTTGGCATCGGCGGCCGACCACGGCGCCACAACCTTGAGGCCCGGGCAGTGGGCGTACCACGAGGCATAGTCCTGGCTGTGCTGGGCGGCGACGCGGGCGGCGGCGCCGTTGGGACCGCGGAAGACGATGGGGCAGCCCATCTGCCCGCCGGCCATGTACAGGGTCTTGGCCGCCGAGTTAATGATCTGGTCGATCGCCTGCATGGAGAAGTTGAACGTCATGAACTCGACGATCGGCTTCAGCCCGGCGAAGGCGGCGCCGACACCCAGACCGGCGAAGCCCATTTCGGTGATCGGCGTGTCGATGATGCGCTTGTCGCCGAATTCGTCCAGCAGGCCCTGGCTGACCTTGTAGGCGCCCTGGTACTGACCGACTTCCTCGCCCATCAGGAACACCGCCTCGTCGCGGCGCATTTCCTCGGCCATGGCGTCGCGCAGGGCTTCACGCACGGTCTGGCGCTTGAACTTTTCGTAGGTCGGTTCCGCCTCCATGGGCGGGGCATAGGCGGTGGTGGTCTCGATCACCGGCTCGTAGAGGTCGCCCAGGTCGGCGGCGCCCGGCTGCTCGGCGGGGGCGGTGTTGCGGCCGGACGGCGGCGCCTGCTCCTCCGGCTTGGTGGGGACCGGCGTGGTGGCCGGAGCGTCACCCTTGGCGGCGGCGGCCTCGGCGGCGGAGGCGTCCTCGCCTTCCTCCAGCAGCACGGCGATGGGGCGGTTGACCTCGACGCCCTCGGTGCCCTCGGGCACCAGGATCTTGCCGAGGATGCCCTCGTCCACCGCCTCGAACTCCATGGTGGCCTTGTCGGTCTCGATCTCGGCGATGATGTCGCCGGCGACGACAGTGTCGCCCTCCTTCTTCAGCCACTTGGAGAGCTTGCCCTCCGTCATGGTCGGCGACAGGGCGGGCATCAGAATTTCGGTAGCCATGGTTACGGTGCGCTCCTATCGCCTCAGGCGTCGACCAGAATGTCGGTGTACAGCTCGGACACATCGGGTTCCGGGCTGTTCTGGGCGAATTCCGCCGCCTCGGAGACGATGGCCTTCACCTCGCGGTCGATCTCCTTCAGCGCGTCCTCGCTCATGCCGCCGTCGAGCAGCTTCTTGCGGACGTTGTCGATGGGGTCGTGTTCCGACCGCATCTTGGAGACCTCTTCCTTGGTCCGGTACTTGGCCGGGTCCGACATGGAATGGCCGCGGTAGCGGTAGGTCTTCATTTCCAGGATGTAGGGGCCGTTGCCCTCGCGCACATGGTCGATGGCGTCCTGGGTTTCCTGGCGCACGACGGTGACGTCCATGCCGTCCACCGCCTTGCCGGGAATGCCGTAGGCGTGGCCGCGTTCGTGCAGGTCGGGGCGGGCCGAGTGGCGCTCCACCGAGGTGCCCATGCCGTACTTGTTGTTCTCGATGATGTAGACCACCGGCAGCTTCCACAGGGCGGCCATGTTGAAGCTTTCGTACACCTGGCCCTGGTTGACGGCCCCGTCGCCCAGGTAGCAGTAGCACACGCCGTTGTCTTCCCGATACTTGTGGGCGAAGGCGAGGCCGGTGCCCAGCGGCACCTGGGCGCCGACGATGCCGTGGCCGCCGTAGAAGCCCTTCTCGCGGCTGAACATGTGCATGGAGCCGCCCTTGCCCTTGGAATAGCCGCCGCGGCGCCCGGTCAGCTCGGCCATCACGCCCTTCGGGTCCATGCCGGTCGCCAGCATGTGGCCGTGGTCGCGGTAGCTGGTGATGATGGTGTCGCCGGGGTTGGCGCAGGCCTGCACGCCCACCACCACCGCTTCCTGGCCGATGTAGAGGTGGCAGAAGCCGCCTATCAGGCCCATGCCGTACAGCTGCCCCGCCTTCTCCTCGAAGCGGCGGATCAGCAGCATGTCGCGGTAGTAGGATTTGAGGTCGTCAGGGGTGATGGAGACGTCGCCCTGGCGGGCGGGGGACCTGGGCTTGCGCCGTTGAGTAGCCATGTTTCCTCCCCGGAATGACGGCGGATGGCGGCCGCGGGCCGGCCGGTGATCCTCTGAAATTATCGATCACGGGCCGTTTTGCAAGTGCGGCTTCGCGGTAAGTCCTTGTTTTGCAATGCACAAAGCCATATTAACCGAAATACGGTTAAGTTGCTGGCATCGCAGAGGAATGATGCTGAGCGCAGTGCGGCAAAGGACATGCTGTGTCGCACGCAAGCGGCCGGATGCGCCGGATCATGCGCCGCCGCCGGCAGAAAGTTTATGGAAATAACCCGGGCCGCCCTGCCCTCACCGCCCGTCCGGGTAGGCCGACGGGCGGGAGAAAAGGCGGATGCAGACACAAAAACGGCGGAGCCCCGGACTGGGAGTCTCCGCCGGACGGGAGAATGCGCCGTGGCGGCGCCGGACCCTACAGACGGTCGGCCGGCAGCACGCGGTCCTCGACGCGGCCCATGTTGAGCATGATGCGGGCGCGTTCTTCCAGCATGTCGGGGTCCAGGCTGTCGGGGCGCAGCAGCATGACGCGGCGCTCCAGTTCCACCTTCTCGGCATAGACCTCGTCGCGGATTTCCTTGGCCTTGGCGATCTCGTTCTTGAGATGCACCCAGGCAATCAGGCCGCGATCACCCTGGACGATGTGATAGCTGAAATACACCACCGCCCCCATCCCGATCAGGGGCGTGACGGCGTAGCGCAGACGGCGACGTATTTCGTTCATCAGGGTCATGGGATAGAGAGAATCACGCCGCGACTCCGTCGTCAATTCCTCTTTGCGAGGACTTTCAACGAGTCGGAGGGTGTGGCGCGTTTCACTCACCCGAAAGTCGGGCTATGACCTTCGGCAGGGCCGCGACGAAATGCGCGACGGCCGCCCGCCCCGCGTCAGCGGCGCCGTTAGAACCGCATCTGTAGACCGAGGGCGAACAGGTTCATCTCGTCCTGCACGCCGGGGAAGGTGCCGAACATGCTGGAGCGGTGGTGATAGCGGAACACCGCCGCCGTGCGCTCCCGCCCCGGCAGGTCGAAAGCCAGTTCCCCGCCCAGGTAGGACATCCACTGCGAGGGGCTGCCGTTGGGGTCGTCCTCCTCCTGCACGAAGCGCGGCACCTTGGTGGCGTAGGACAGGCCGTGCAGGCCGGTCAGGCTGCCGCGGTCCCACCGCCAGGTGAGGCCGTAGAGGGCGTTCAGTTCCTGGTGGTTGGAGCTGTTGAAGTGCTGCCCGGCCTGCCCCTCCAGCACCACGCTGGCGCTATCCGACAGGTCGAGCACGTCGCGGCGCAGGGCTCCCATCACCACCCATGGCCCGCGGTAGCGCAGGGTGCCCTCCAGCAGGATGTCGGAGGTATCGTTGGTGGCAATCGGCCCGCCGTAGAGGGTCGCCGCCCACCGTGGCCGCTCCGCCTCCGGCGCGCCGGCGGCCGCCGGGGCGGCGGGCAGCAGCGCCGCCGACAGGGCGACGGCAAGGACGGGCAGCAGCGGCAGGCGGCAGGGCAGGACGGGACTCGGCACGGGTGGGGCTCCGGTTGTCACGGCGGCAGGCGCCATTCCTCCGGACCATGTGGGTGCCGCCGGGCGGATTCCGACTCCGGCCGCGCCGTGGCGTCAGAGCCCGTCCTGGGCCGCCGCCTCCGCCAGCGCCGCCACCGGGCCGCCGGATATGAATGGCAGGTGGTGGGTGATCGCCTCCACCGGCCAGTCCCACCAGCGCAGGCGCAGCAGGGTCGCGATGTCGGCGTCCGGGAACCGCATGCGCACCACCCGCGCCGGATTGCCGGCCACCACCGCATAGGGCGGCACGTCGGCCGTCACCACCGCCCGCGAGGCGACGATGGCGCCATCGCCGATGGTGACACCGGGCATCACCAGACTGTCGTAGCCGAGCCAGACATCGTTGCCGACGCGGGTGTCGCCCTTGTGGGGGAACTCCATCTCGCCCTCGAACCGCCCGGCCCAGCCGCCGCCGAAAATAAGGAAGGGAAATGTGGACGGGCCGGCGGTGCGGTGGCTGGCGCCGTTCATGATGAAGGTGGTCTTCCAGGCGATGGCACAGAACCGCCCGATGACGAGCCGATCTCCTATGAAATCATAGTGGTAGAGCACGTTCTTCTCAAAGTGCTCCGGCCCGTCGGGATCGTCGTAGTAGGTGTAGTCGCCGACCTCGATCAACGGGTTTGACAGCAGCGGCTTGAGAAACCCGACCCGCCGCTGCCCCGGCATGGGATAGGGCGTCATGGGATCGGGCGGCAGAAGGTCGGGAGAGACGGGCATAGAGCAATCCGGTCGGGTTGATAGTGATGGCGATCGTGCGCCAGGGTCCACCGGAACCGCCTCCCCCGCAACCTCCTTTCGCACCAAGTTCCCGAGGACAGCGCCGCGACGCTCCTACGGGCTGCTGACGGGAACCTCCCGCCGGGCCGGATGCGGCGCCCGCCGCAAGGGCGATGATCAGCCCGGCCAGGATGAGTGCAACGGCCCGTGCCTGAAGGTAAAAATTTCTTCCAATACACAACTCGAGGATGCTTAATTTATGCTATTGAACTTCAAATGGGGGATACGGTGGCTCATCGCGATAACTTCAGCAGTAGCACCAAGGACCTACTAGCTAGGCGGGTGGGGATGCGATGCTCAAACCCCAACTGTCGGCAACCAACCTGCGGCCCTAGGGATACCCCCACGGAACATCTGAACATTGGCGTGGCAGCGCACATTTGCGCCGCTTCTCCTGGGGGGCCTCGTTTTATCGACAAAATGATATCCGAAGAAAGAAAGTCTCCCGACAATGGTCTTTGGCTTTGCCAGAACTGCGGCAAGCTGGTGGATAGCGACGACGAACGATATACTATTGATTTGCTGCGCACCTGGAAACGACTCTCAGAAGAGGCCGCGCGAATTGCCATTGAAGAGCCGTGGGCGGCACGGAGAGAGGTTTCATCTGACGTTGAGCTAATCACGTTCTACGCGCAATGCTTTGACCGCCCTGCATTCCAGGACCACTTCTATCAGGAAGGGTCCATGGAAGCTTTTGACAGGGCCATCGCCGATACAATCACAGCCATCAACACGGGTATGCTTCTGTCTCGGGACAGGGAACCCCTACAGTCCTCCCAGGGAAAGGCCCATCTGCGCAATATCGCTTGGCGAGAGCAGATGGATGTAATCGCGGACATGCTTCGGGCGCTTCGATCTCGATATGCTCAAGCGAAAAATGAAGGCAAAATTGACGTTTGGCCACATTCAGACGGAACTGAATCTTACTTAATTCGTGACCAACATCTTGCGCAATGGATGGATCAGACTCGATCCGAGATCATGCGCCTGTTTGGGGGCATCGCGGATGAGGCTGGTGTTCGTCCACCTGTATTCCCTCGCCAGCGGAGGTATTGACGTAGACTTGGTCGTCACGGCATGACGCAACGGAAAAGGGGCGGCACCCGCAGGCGCCGCCCCTTCACCTTCAAACCAATCAGCCCGGCGATCAGCCGCGCAGGATGCTGCGGCCGGCGTAGACGGCGGCGTTGCCCAGCTCTTCCTCGATGCGGATGAGCTGGTTGTACTTCGCCAGACGGTCGGAGCGCGACAGCGAGCCGGTCTTGATCTGGCCGCAGTTGGTGGCAACCGCGATGTCGGCGATGGTGGAATCCTCGGTCTCGCCCGAGCGGTGCGACAGCACGGCGGTGTAGCGGGCCTTGTGGGCCATCTCGACGGCCTGAAGGGTTTCCGACAGGGTGCCGATCTGGTTGACCTTCACCAGGATGGAGTTGGCGACACCCTTGGCGATGCCGTCGGCCAGACGCTCCGGGTTGGTGACGAACAGGTCGTCGCCCACCAGCTGCACGCGACCGCCGAGGGCGTCGGTGAGCATCTTCCAGCCTTCCCAGTCGTCTTCCGACATGCCGTCCTCGATGGAGAGGATCGGGTAGCGGTTGCACAGGTCTTCCAGGTAGCGGACATTCTCTTCCGCCGAGAAGGTCTTGCCCTCGCCTTCCATCACGTACTTGCCGTTCTTGAAGTACTCGGTGGAGGCGCAGTCGAGCGCCAGCATGATGTCGTCGCCGGGGGTGTAGCCCGCCGCCTCGACCGCCTGCATGATGAAGCCGAGCGCTTCGTCGGCCGACTTCAGGTTCGGCGCGAAGCCGCCTTCGTCGCCGACGTTGGTGTTGTGGCCGGCGGCGTGCAGCTTCTTCTTCAGGTTATGGAACACCTCGGAGCCCATGCGGACGGCATCGGCGATGCTGTCGGCCGACACCGGCATGATCATGAATTCCTGGATGTCGATGGGGTTGTCGGCGTGCTGGCCGCCGTTGACGATGTTCATCATCGGCACCGGCAGGGTGTGCGAGAAGGCACCGCCGATGTAGCGGTAGAGCGGCAGACCGGCCTCTTCCGCCGCCGCCTTGGCGACCGCCAGCGACACGCCGAGGATGGCGTTGGCGCCCAGCCGCGCCTTGTTCTCGGTGCCGTCCAGGTCGAGCAGGGTCTGGTCGATGACCAGTTGGTCCTCGGCTTCCATGCCGGACAGGGCCTGGTAGATCTCGCCGTTGACGCTGTCGACCGCCTTCAGCACGCCCTTGCCG
>JAEWWF010000200.1 GCA_023396465.1 Pseudomonadota bacterium | reverse complement strand
GTGCACCACCGCCGCCGGCACGGTGCTGCTGTTCTTCCTGGCCGACGTGCCGTTGTCCCTGGCCCGCCAGTTGATCGGAGGAGCGCCATGAGCGACCGCCAGCCGCCCCGCCCCTCGCCCGCCGATGCCGCCGCCGGCGGCGACACCCTGCCCCCCGCCACCCGGCGGTTGCTGGCCATCGTCGGCGCCGTCGTTCTGGCGGTGATGATCGTTGCCGACCCGTTCGTCGAGGGGCATCCGCATTTTGGCGTCGATGGCACCTTCGCCTTCTACGCCTGGTTCGGCTTCGCCGCCGCCGTGGCGGTGGTGATCGTGGCGAAGGTGGTGGGCGTGTTCTTGCAGCGGACGGACAGCTACTATGATCAGTGACCTGCTCCCGCCCGGCGTGCTGCTCATCCTCGGCGGCGCCCTGCTGCCCTTCGTGCGCGGCCCGCTGCGCCCCGCCGTGCTGCTGGCGGCGCCGCTGCTGACCTTGGCCGCCGTGTGGACGGTGCCGGACGGCGTGGTGATGACCGCCGGCTTCCTCGACTACACCCTTCAGGTGGTGGAGGGCGACCGGCTGTCGCGGCTGTTCGGCATCGTCTTCGCCCTGGCCGCCTTCGGCGGTGGGTTGTTCGCCCTGCGCCAGACTTTCACCCGCGAGCTGGCGGCCGCCTATGTCTATGCCGGAAGTTCCATCGGCGTGGTGTTCGCCGGCGACCTGATCACCCTGTTCGTGTTCTGGGAAATCATGGCCATCGCCTCGACGGTGGTGGTGTGGTCGGGCAACAGCGCCCGCAGCGCCCGCGCCGGGATGCGCTACATCCTGCTCCACCTGCTGGGCGGCGTGCTGCTGATGGCCGGCCTTGCGGCGCACATCGTCGACACCGGCTCCATCGACGCGACGCGGCTGGTTCCCTCCACCCTCGGCAGCTGGTTGATGCTGGCCGGCATCCTGGTCAACGCCGGGGCGCCGCCGCTGTGGGCCTGGGTGGCCGATGCCTACCCGGAAGCGTCGTGGTCGGGGGCGGTGTTCCTATCCGCCTTCACCACCAAGACAGCCGTCTACGTGCTGATCCGCCTCTATCCGGGCACCGAGATCCTGGTGTGGATCGGCCTGGCGATGATCTTCTACGGCGTCATCTACGCGCTGCGCGAGAACGACATGCGGCGCATCCTGGTCTATTCCATCGTCAATCAGGTCGGCTTCATGGTGACGGCCGTCGGCATCGGCACCGAGATGGCGCTCAACGGCGCCGCCGCCCATGCCTTCGCGCATATTCTCTACAAGGCGGTGCTGCTGATGAGCGCTGGCGCCGTGCTGCACCAGACCGGCGGCATCAGCAAGTGTTCGCAATTGGGCGGCCTTGCCCGCTCCATGCCATTCACCACCGCCGCCGCCGTCATCGGGGCGCTGTCCATCTGCGCCTTCCCGCTGACCTCCGGCTTCGTCAGCAAGTCGATGATCATCACCGCCGCCGGCGATGAACACATGGCCGCCGTCTGGTTCCTGCTGGAAGCCGCCTCGGCGGCCGCCATCCTCTATGTCGGCCTGCGCTTCGTGTGGTTCGTGTTCTTCGACCGCGACAGCGGCCTGCGCCCCGCCGATCCGCCGTTCAGCATGAAAGCAGCCATGGGTCTGATGGCGGCGCTGTGCCTGATCCTCGGCGTGTGGCCGCAACCGCTGTACGACCTGCTGCCCTACGCGGTGGAGTACGTGCCCTATACGGTCAGCCATGTGGTGCACCAGTTGCAACTGCTGCTGTTCGCCGCCGCCGTGTTCTTCGTCACCCTGCCGCTGACCCGGCCGCGCGACGGCATCACGCTGGATTTCGACTGGTTCTATCGCCGTTTCGGCCTGATGCTGGCGCGTGAACTCGGCATCGCCACCGGCCGCGCCGGCGACAGTTTGATCGGCAGCGGCAAGACACTGATCCGCCGTCTGGTCGGCTTCGTCGAGACCCACCACGGTCCCGGTGGCCTGCTGGCCCGCACCTGGGGCACCAGCATGGCGGTGCTGTCGGTGCTGGTGCTGCTGCTGGTCTATCTGCTTATCTATTACGTGTAGACGAGCACGATCCTTGCCGTTGATCCGTCGGTCGGCCATTATCGTGGGCCGTCCGGCGGAACAGCGACAGGGCTTCCACCATGGGACGCCGCGCCAGCCTTGTAGTGATCGCCTGTGTCGTCGCTCTCGCGGCGGCGCTCCTCTCCATTGTCGGCCTGTGGGCGCGGACGGCGGCGGAGGCGGAGTTGGCGGCGCGCGGCGACGGCATTCTCAAGCTCTATGTCAGCAACCTCGCCGGCCGCCTGTCGCGGTTTGAAGCCCTGCCGCAATTGCTGGCCCAGATGCCGGAGCTGCGCGGTGCGCTCGTCCGCCCGCACGACCCGGAGGCCCTCGCCGCCGCCAACGAGCATCTGGTCATGGAGGCGGAGTTCACCGGGGCGCTCGACATCTACGTCATGGATCGCGACGGCCTGACCATTGCCGCCTCCAACTGGCGAACCGAGTATTCCTTCGTCGGTCGCAACTTCGCGTTCCGCCCCTATTTCCAGGAGGCCATGGCCGGCCGCACCGGCCGCTACTTCGCCCTCGGCAACACGTCGTTGCAGCGCGGCTACTACTTCGCCGGTCCGGTGACCATGGGCGACGAAGTCGCTGGCGCCGTGGTGGTGAAGATGGACCCCGCCGAGATCGAGACGGTGTGGGAGGACGTGGAGGACCGCATCGTCGTCACCGACCCTCACGGCGTCATCTTCATCTCCAGCGATCCGGCCTGGCTCTACCATGCCCTGCGCCCCCTGGGGGCGGTGGAGCGCGAGGCGATCGCGGAGTCCCTTCGTTACCCCGGCATTCGTGTCACCGAACTGCCGCTGGCCGAGCGGCCGAGCGACCAGCCGGACGCCACCATCGTCACCCTGCGGGAGCAACGCCGGGGCATCGCCGGTGATGGTGGCGGGCTGCCGTTCTT
This sequence comes from Pseudomonadota bacterium, assembly GCA_023396465.1. GTDB lineage: Bacteria > Pseudomonadota > Alphaproteobacteria > Rhodospirillales > Rhodospirillaceae > Caenispirillum. The sequence goes on along the minus strand of JAEWWF010000200.1, from coordinate 11,043 downwards.
CAGCCTGCCGGAGGGCACCCGGCGCTTCCTCCATCAGTCCGCCCACATGCCGGCGGCCGGCTGGACCGTGCATATCCTTTCCGACCTGCGCCCCCTGGGCCAGCAGGTGGTCAAGCAGGTGTCGCTGGTCGCCGCCCTGCTGGCGCTGATCATCGCCATCGCCGCCTGGGTTAAGCTGCGGCTGCAAAGCTATCGTGCCAGCATGGAGGCGGAGCGCCGCACCGCCTCCATCCTGGCCGCCAAGGAGGAAGCCGTCCGCCGCGCCAACGACCAGTTGGAACAGCGTGTCCGTCTGCGCACCGCCGAATTGGAACAGGCCCATCATCGCCTGACCGACGAGATGGAGGAACGCGAGCGGGTGCAGGCGGATCTCCGCCAGACCCAGGACAATCTGGTTCACGCCGGCCGTCTCGCCGCCATCGGCCAACTGGCGGCCGGGGTGACGCACGAGTTGAACCAGCCGCTGACGGCCATGCGCGCCTATGCCGACAACGCCCGCATCCTGCTCGCCCGTGATCGCCTGGAGGACGTGGAACAGAACCTCGCCCGCATTGGCGACCTGATTGACCGGCTGGCCGATATCTCCGGCCGCCTCAAGCGGTTCGCCACCCGGACCCGACCGGAAAGCGGGCCGGTGCGTCTGGACGACGTGCTGCGGACCAGCATCGAGCTGGTGCAGGTGGGCACCCGCCTGCCCGACCTCGACATTCTCAATGCCGCCGCCGGCACCGATGTCCAGGTTCTGGGGGAGCGGGTGCGGCTGGAGCAGGTGTTCATCAATCTGCTGCGCAACGCGGTGGAGGCTCTGGCCGACCAGCCGGTTCGGCGCATCACCATCGATCTGTTCGCGGATCGGGAGTGGGTGGCGGTGGCGGTGGCCGATACCGGGCCGGGCTTGAGCGCCGAGGGTCTGGCCCATCTGGCGGTGCCGTTCTTCTCCAGCAAGCGGCCCGGAGAAGGCATCGGCCTCGGGCTGTCCATTTCCAACGGCATCGTGCATGATTTCGGCGGCGCGCTGACGGCGGAAAACCGCCACAGCGGTGGCGCCGTCTTCACCGTCCGCCTGCGCCGGGCGCTGCCGTCGTCCTCTGCTCCCACACCTCCTCCCCCTGCCGAGACCGCCGCCAGCCACCATGCCTGATGTCGATACCGTGCTTTTCGTCGATGACGAGCCTGACGTCCGCCTCGCCGCCCGGCAGACCCTGGACCTGGCTGGCTGGAAGGTGATCCTCTGCGCCTCCGCCGTCGAGGCGCGGGCCGCCCTGACCGAGGACTTTCCCGGCATCGTCGTCACCGATGTCCGCATGCCCGGTGACGACGGCCTTACCCTGCTGCGCCAATTGGTCGTCGCCGACCGTGATCTGCCGGTGGTGCTCATCACCGGCCACGGCGACGTGCCCATGGCGGTGGAGGCCATGCACGCCGGAGCTTACGACTTCATCGAGAAGCCCTATCGCGGCGAGCGGCTTACCGGTACCGTCGCCCGCGCCCTGGAGAAGCGGCGGCTGGTACTGGAGAACCGCATCTTGCGGCGCCAACTCACCGCCGCCGATGTCATCGAAAGCCGCCTGCTTGGCCAGAGCCCGGTGATGCAGGAGGTCCGCGGCATGGTCGCCGCCGCCGCCGCCGTCGATGCCGACGTGCTGATCCTGGGAGAAACCGGCACCGGCAAGGAAGTGGTGGCGCGGTGCATCCACGAAGCCAGCAACCGGCGCAATGGCCGTTTCGTTGCGCTCAACTGCGGCGCGATGCCGGAAACGATGATCGAGAGCGAGCTGTTCGGTCACGAGGCAGGATCGTTCACCGGCGCCACCGGCCGCCGCATCGGCAAGCTGGAACATGCCTCCGGCGGCACTCTGTTCCTGGACGAGATCGAGAGCATGCCGCTCACCCTTCAGGTCCGGCTGCTGCGCGCCCTCCAGGAGCGCAGCATCGAGCGCCTGGGCTCCAACACCGCCATCGCGCTGGACCTGCGGGTGGTGGCCGCCACCAAGGTGGACCTGCGGGACGCCGCCAATCAAGGCAGTTTCCGCGAGGATCTCTACTACCGCCTCGACGTTCTCAGCGTCACCTTGCCGCCGCTGCGGGCACGCGGTGATGACATGGCCCTGCTGTTCCGCCACTTCGTTCATGACAGCGCCGCCCGCTACGGCCGCGAGGCACCGCCGCTGCCGGCCGATCTGGCCGCCCGCCTGCTCGCCCATCGCTGGCCCGGCAACGTGCGGGAATTGCGAAATGCCGCCGAACGCTTCGTGCTGCTCGACGGCCGCGGCCCCCTGCTGCCGGGGGGAGAGGCGCCCGCCATGGCTGCCGCCACCGGCGACCTGCCCCTGCCGGAGCGGGTCGGCGCGTTCGAGAAGGCCCTGATCGTGCGGGCCATGACCGAGGCCCGCGGCGACATCATCCGGGCCGCCGCCGACCTCGGCGTGCCGCGCAAGACGCTTTACGACAAGCTGCGCAAGTACGACCTGGAGCGCAGCCAGTTCGGTGGCGGAAATCCGGAATAGGTGGCCATGATGGTGGCGGATTTCCGCCGCATTTTCGCCGCTTTTGCCGCATCGCAGCAAGCCAAATCCCCAAGAAACAAGCGGTTGCCGCACCAGCTGCGCGCACTGCGCATGGTTGGCATGCGCCCTGCTTATGACTCCGGGCGCCGCACCCTGAAGGGCTGCGGCAGCTGGTTCAAAACCAAGATGCTATCCAGGAGGAAGCAGTTATGCGCCTTTCCGCGTTCGTCGGCGCCACCCTGACCGCCGTCGGCCTCGTTGCCGCCGCCGCCACGGCCCAGGCCGCTCCCATCACCATCAAGTTCTCCCATGTGGTCGCCGAGAGCACCCCGAAGGGCGTCGCCGCCAACGAATTCAAGCGCTGTGCCGAAAGCAAGCTGCCGGGCCAGGTGGTGGTCGAGGTCTATCCGAACTCGCAGCTGTTCAACGACGACAACGTGCTGGAAGCCATGCTGCTGGGCGACGTCCACATGGCCGCCCCGTCGCTGTCGAAGTTCGAGGACTACACTAAGGCGTTCCAGGTGTTCGACCTGCCGTTCCTGTTCAAGGATCTGAACGCCGCCGAGACCTTCCAGCAGTCGGCCAAGGGGCAGGAACTGCTGCGCTCCATGGAAGACAAGGGCCTGATCGGCCTTGGCTACTGGCACAACGGCATGAAGCAGATGTCGGCCCACAAGCCGCTGCGCGTGCCGGAGGACGCCAAGGGCCTGAAGTTCCGCATTCAGCAGTCCGACGTGCTGGATGCCCAGTTTGAACAGCTTGGCGCCGTCGCCATCAAGAAGCCGTTCTCTGAAGTCTTCACCCTGCTCCAGACCCGCGCCATCGACGGTGCGGAGAACCCGTGGTCCAACATCTACAGCCAGAAGTTCCATGAGGTGCAGCCGTACATCACCGAGACCAACCACGGCCTGCTCGACTACCTGCTGGTCACCTCTGCCGAGTTCTGGAACGGCCTGTCGGCCGATGTGAAGCCGGCCCTGGAAGAGTGCGTCAACGTCGCCACCAAGACCGGCAACGACCGCGCCCTGGAAATCGCGCTGGCCGACCGCGAGAAGATCAAGCAGGCCGGCACCAGCGAGATCCTCCAGCTCTCCGACGAGGAACTGGCCAAGTGGCGCACCGCCATGGAACCGGTGTGGGAGAAGTTCGCCGATGACATCGGCCGTGACGTGATCGAGGCGGCTGCCGCCACCCAGTAATCCGCGCGTTCGACCGACAGCGGGCCCGGCCACCGTGCCGGGCCCGCAGCGGTGAGCACACAGTGACACTCCAGGGCAGGACGATACCGCCATGGTGGCGCGTTTCATCAACCGCCTCGAAGAGGCGGTGATCTCTATTCTTCTGACAGCAATGACACTGATCGTTTTCGCCGAAGTGGTGATGCGGTTCGTGTTCAACAGCGGCCTAAAGTGGGCCCAGGAAGCCACCCTCTACGCCTCGGCGTGGATGGTGCTGTTCGGCATTTCCTATGTCCTGAAGCTCGGCGGCCATATCGGTGTCGATGCGCTGGTGCGGGTCTTTCCGCGTCCGGTGCAGCGGGCGGTGACCATCGTCGCCGCCATCGCCTGCCTCACCTACGTCGGCATCATCTGCTGGGGCGCTTGGGAATACCTCGCCAAGCTCTACAGCATTGGCATCAAGGTGAAGGATCTGCACATCCCGCGGTGGATGGCGACCTCCATCCTGTTCATCGGCATCGCCCTGTTCGGCCTGCGCATCTTCCTGCTGCTGGTCCGCCTGATCAAGGGTGAGGTCCACGGCTTCGGCCACCACGACGAGGCCCAGGACGCCATGCGCCTGAAAGAAGAAATCGATGCCGAGGTGGGCGACATGCTGACCCCGGCCCCTGCCTCCGACGCTTCCGACGCCAAGGAGGGCCCGCGCAAATGACCTCCGCCTTCCTGTTCGTCGCCCTGTTCGCGCTGATGCTGACGGGCATGCCGATCGCCGTGGCGCTTGGCCTGTCGTCGGCGGCGACCATCCTGCTGTTCTCCAACGACAGCATCGCGTCGGTGTCGCTCAAGTTGTTCGAGGCGCTGTCGGGTCACTACACCCTGCTCGCCATTCCCTTCTTCATCCTGTCGTCGGCTTTCCTGTCGACCGGCGGCGTGGCGCGGCGCATCATCCGCTTCGCCCTGTCGATGACCGCCCATATCCGCGGCGGCATGGCCATGGCCTCGGTGGTCGCCTGCATGGTCTTCGCCGCCGTGTCGGGCTCCTCGCCGGCCACGGTGGCGGCCATCGGCGGCATCGTCATCGGCGGCATGGTGAAGGCCGGCTATCCCCTGCCCTTCGCCACCGGCGTCATCGCCAATGCCGGCACCCTCGGCATCCTGATCCCGCCGTCCATCGTCATGCTGGTCTATGCGACCGCGACCGAGGTGTCGGCCGCCCGCATGTTCATGGCCGGCGTGCTGCCGGGCCTCGGCATCGGCGCCGTGCTGCTGGTCGCCATCTACATCATTGCCCACATCAAGAAGCTGCCGCGCCAGCCGTTCCCTGGTTTCCGCGAGGTGACCATCAGCTTCCTTGATGCCATCGGCGGCATCATGCTGATCGTCATCGTGCTCGGCTCCATCTACGGCGGCATTGCCAGCCCGACGGAGGCGGCGGCACTGTCGGCGGTCTATGCCTATCTGGTGGCGGTGTTCTTCTACCGCGACATCGGCCCGCTGAAGGGCGTGCCATGGCGCAAGGAGGGCGAGACCCTGGTGGCCGCCGCCGCCCGTAACCTGATGCACATCATCCTCGGATTCCCCAAGTCGCCGTTCGACAAGGACATGCACCGGGTGCTGATGGACGCGGCCAAGGTCTCCATCATGCTGCTGTTCATCATCGCCAACGCGATGCTGTTCGCCCATGTGCTGACCACCGAGCGCATCCCCCACACCCTGGCCGCCATGATCAACGACATGGGCCTGACCTGGTGGGGCTTCCTGATCGTCGTCAACATCCTGCTGCTGATCGCCGGCAACTTCATGGAGCCGTCGGCCATCGTGCTGATCATGGCGCCGATCCTGATGCCCATCGGCGTGCAGCTGGGCATCGACCCGATCCATCTTGGCATCATCATGGTGGTGAACATGGAAATCGGCATGATCACCCCACCGGTCGGCCTCAACCTGTTCGTCGCCTCGGGCATAACAGGCAAGCCGATCATGTGGGTGGTGCGGGCCTGCCTGCCGTGGCTGCTGATCCTGCTCGCCTGCCTGATTGTTGTCACCTACTGGCCGCAACTGTCCCTGTGGCTGCCGAGCACCATGTACAACTGACGCCGCGTTCGCGCTGGCAAAAATGAGCGAAGGGTCGGGAAGCTCTGGTTTCCCGGCCCTTTGCCCTTCATATGAAAGGGACATCCGCCGACCTTCCGGGAGTCCCGCCCGTGCGCCTTGCCGCCACAGTCTCCACCGTCGCCGCATTTTCCGCCCTCGCCTTGCTGCCCCTGCCGGCCACCGCCGAGCCGCCGCCGGGGGTTCCGTGGGTCTCCCCCCTGGCGGCCGACCACCCGCTGACCGGCACCTTCTGGAGCACCGCGACCGGCGAACGCCTGTCGCCGGAGCAGGTGGTGGACCGCGCCATCGACAGCCGGGTGGTGCTGGTGGGGGAGCGTCACGATAACACCGATCATCACGCCCTCCAGGGGTGGCTCACCCGCCGAGTCATCGCCGCCGGCCGGCGCCCGGCGGTGGTCTACGAGATGATGGAGACCGACGAGCAGCCACTCATCGACGCCTGGCGCCGCGCCGACCCGCCGCCCGCCGATGCCTCCAGCCTCGGCGCCGCCCTGAGTTGGGAGACATCCGGCTGGCCGGCGTGGGCCCTCTACGCCCCCATGGCCGACGCGGCGCTGACCGCCGGCCTGCCGATCCTGGCCGGCAATCTGCCGTTGCCGACTGTCCGCGCCCTTGCCCTCGGCGGCACGGGGGCTCTGCCGCCGGAGCTGACCACGCGGCTGGGGCTCGCCACCGATGACGCGCTGGAGGTGCGGGAGGGGCTGATCGCCGACGTGCGCGCCGGCCACTGCGACCTCATGCCCGAGGCCATGCTGGCGCCCATGGCCCTGGTGCAGCGCGCCCGCGATGCCATGATGGCGGCGGTGGTGGTGGACGGGCTCGCCGATGCCAGCAGCGACATGGCCATTCTCATCGCCGGCAATGGCCACGTCCGTGAGGATCGCGGTGTTCCACTGCGGTTGGAGGCGCTGGATGTTTCCCGCGACAAGGTACTGACCGTCGGGCCGCAGGAAGTGAGAGACGGCGTTCTCAGCCTTGCCGACCACCTGTCATCGGACGCCCCGCCGCCTTACGACATCGTGTGGTTCTCCCCGCGCGCCGATGACGTGGACCACTGCGCGGCCCTGCGTGAACGCATGAAGAACAAAAATCGGTAGATAGACTTTGGTCGACCGGGTAACTTCAGGCGGACCGATCCTTCCGATGGAGAAGCCGCCCATGCGTGCCCGCTTACCAGCCGCCCTCCTGGCCGCCACCCTCCTGGCTGCCCCCCTCCTTGCCACTCCGGCGGCGGCGCAGGACGCGGAATGCGACAGCGCTGCCCGCGCCGGACAGAGCGCCGTTCTCAGTGTCTACTTCGACACCGGCAAGACCGACATCAAGCCGGCCCACCGGACCGAATTGCAACGGCTGGCGCGGGTGGCGAAGTATCAGGTGAAGGTTTGCGCCATCGGTCAGGCGGATCGCCAGGGCAATGCCGACGCCAACCGCCGCCTCGCCCTCAAGCGGGCGCAGGCGGTCGCCGATCTATTGGCGCACCATGGCGTGCCGCGCTCTGTGCTCGTCACCAGTTCCGCCGGTGAAGCGTTTGGCCACTTCGGCGGCAATGCCAAGGCGAAGGAAGAGCGCCGCGTCGACATCCTGCTGCCGCGCCGCAAGGAGTGAGGCAGCATCACCCCCACTTCACTCCTCCCCGGACCGGTCGCTCAAGGGGCGGGGCATCCATTTGTGGACGCTGACCGGCTTGCCGGTCTGGCTGCGCATGACCCGCGGACGCAGGACCTCGGTCAAACCGGGGGCGTCGCCGGCCGGAGCACCGGGCGCGGCGGGAACGGCCTTGGCCGCCTCGGCGGTGGAGGATGGTTTGCGCCCGTAGTAGGCCATCATCGCCTTGAGGGTGATTTCCTCCCCCGCCCCGCCGGAGGCGAAGGCATCACGGTACGGCGGATGGCCACGGGTCAGCTTGCTCAGATGCTCGGCCGAATGGGCGCCGAACTTGCGCCACACGCTGTCGAGCAACTGGCGGGCATCGTCGGGCGGCTTGCGGGTTTCCACCTGCGGCCGACCGTTCTCGAAAGCGCGGTAGAGCGTCGGCTCCAGTGGTCCCTGGGGGTCGGCGACGAAGGTGGCCGGCATCAGCTTGCGGCCATGGGTGGCCACCGCGAAATAGGCCTGCGACAGATACAGCAGCCGATGCAGCTTTTGCGGCTGCAAGTATTCATTGTCGTCCAGCGCCCGGTCGATCAACCAGAACGCGGTGTCAAAGCAGGTGTCGGCTGCGATACGCCTCATGGAGACTCCAGACCCTGTTGATCGCCCAATAGCTTTTCCCGCAGCATAGGGCTCCCGGTGACGGGGCGGAAGAGCCACGAGACTTGACGCCCGTCACGCCGCGTCGGACGCTGACTGGCGCGGGCCGCCATGCCCGACCAACCTGAGGTTTTTCCTGCCGATGTCCCGCCGCCCACGCTTTGCCCTTTTGGCCGCCGCCCTGCTGGTGGTCGCCGTGGCCGGCGTGTGGCTGGCGTTGCCCCGTCTCGCCGCCGGACTGATCGAGTCGCGGCTCGCCACCGCCGGCCTGCCCGGCGCGACGGTGCGGGTCGGTTCTATCGGCCTGGGCGCCGCCGAGGTGATCTCGCTGACAACCGAGGACGGGTCTTTGAGCCTGACCGGTGTCGGCCTTGCCTACAGCCTGACCGGCGGACTGGAGGCGGTGTCCATCGCGGAGGCCGCCGTGCGCGGCCGTTGGACCGCCGCCGATGGGCTCGATCTCGGCCCGCTCGGCGAGCTTCTGGCGGCCGACACCGACAGCGGCGACGAGGATGCCGCCGCGCCTCTCCTGCCCATGGAGCGGGCGACGGTCGACAGGGGAACGGTGGTCATCGCCTTGCCGGAGGGCGAGTTGGTGGTCGCCGCCTCCGGCACCATCGAACGGTCCGACCTTGGGCCGGTGATCGCCCTGACGGCGGCCGTCCAGGCACCGGGTCTCACCGGCGGCGTCACCTTCAACGGCACCGCCAGTGGCGCCCCCATGCCGGCCACCGGCGAGGGGCAGGTTCGTCTGACTGCCACCACCTTCGCCGCCCCCGGTATCGCCGAGGCGGTCAGCGGCTCTCTGGCCGCCACCGTGCACCTGGAGGCCGACGCCGTCACCCTCGCCGCCGACGCGCCGGTGGACTTGTCGGTGGCCGCGCTCGCCCCCGACCTCATGGCCCTGCTCTCCGGCTTTGGTGGCGACGGGCCGCTGCACCTGACCCTCGCAACCGCCACCGGCGCGCCGCCGACCGCCACCCTCACCGGCCTGTTCGAGGCTGACGGCGGCATCGCCCTGACCACCGATGGTCTCGCGCTGGTGGCACGACGCGATGACGCCGCTGCCCGCATCGCCGCCGCCGGCACCCTGCGCCTTGCTCATGGCCGCCTCAGCGGCGCCCTGCGCGGCATGGAGGCAGCGGTCGAGGGGATCACCGTCGGCGGCACCATGCCGCTGCGCGCCACCCTGGCCGATGGCACCCTGGCCTTGACGCCAGAAGGACTCACCGCCACCGGCACCCTGACTGCCCAGGCCGCCGCGCTGGCCCTCGGCGGGCCGACGACGGGGGCGGCACGGCTGACGGCCGACCTCCGCCTCACCGCCACACCCTCCCTCACCGGCGCCGTCTTCGCCGACAGCGGCAGTCTGGTGCTGGAAGACCTCAGGTTGGCGGAGGGGATCACCACCGCCGCGCCGGTCGCCCTCACCCTCGCCGCGCCGCAAGGTCCGCTGCTGCGACTGGACCGGAGCCCGGATGGCGGGCCGCAGGTCACCCTGCGCGCCGCCTTCGCCGCCCCCTCCCTCGCCCTGGTCACCCCCCAGGGGCCGGCGCGGGTGAGCTTCGCGCAGGTGGACATCACCGCCGCCATGGCCGGCACCGGCGCCCCACCCATCGCCACCGTCAGCGGCACCGGCGGCGGCATCAGCATCGCCGGCGCCGACCTGCGGGATGCAACCCTTGATGCCGCCTTGGCCGTCGACGGCCCGGCCCTCACCCTGACCGGCCGGCTCGACGCCCTGCCCGGCGAGACGCCGGAAGAGGCGGCCGGCTCGCCGCTACGCCCTTACCGCCTGACCATCCAGGCCCGGCCGGACCAGACCGCGCCCAACGCCCTGGCAGTGACGGGGGATCTCCGCGACGTCGGCAATGCCCTGGTCGCCAGCGCCCGCGGCCGTGTCAGCCTGGGCGACGGCAGCGGCGGCCTGACGGTGGCGGTGCCGCGTCAGGTGTTCGATCCCCAGGCGCTGAGGCCGGGACACCTGCACGGGCTTCTCGACACCTTGGGGGACAGGGTCAGCGGCGCCGTGGCGGTGGATGGCAATATCGCCTGGACGGCGGCTGGAGCCCTCAGGCCGGATCTAAAGGTCTTGTTGCAAGACGTTAACCTGTCCCAGGGTTTCGTCACCCTGACGCGCGTCAACGGAGTCGTCACCCTGACCGGCCTCAGCCCCTTGCGCACGGCGCCGCGCCAGCAGGTCTCGATCGCCGCCGTCGATGCCGGTCTGCCGCTGCTCGATGCCATGGCGACCTTCGAGATCGAGCGCGACACCCTTCACCTGGAAGATGCGTCCGCCACCCTGGCCGGCGGCACCATCCGGGCGCGGCCGACCGGCATCCCCCTCAGCCTCGATGGCGGCGGCGCCACCCTCGACGTCAACGGGATGGGGCTCGGGCCGCTGGTCGACCTGGCGGGGATCGAGGGGCTGCGGGCGCGCGGCCAACTCGCCGGCACGGTGCCGCTGCGGTTCGAGGCCGGCGACGTCATCATCGACAATGCCGTCCTGCGCAGCACCATGTCGGAACGTCTCGTCTACCAGCCGGAGGAGGTGCCCGCCGCCCTGGCCGGCGGCGGCGAAAGCGTCGATCTGGTGCTTCAGGCGCTGCGCGACTTCCGCTATCAGGATCTGTCCTTGACGGTGGATGGTCGGGCCAGCGGGCAGATGACCGTTCGCCTGCATATCGCCGGTGCCAACCCCACGTTCTATGACGGCTATCCGGTGGAGTTCAACCTGAGCATCAGCGGTGAACTGGCCAAGGCGCTCCAGGCCGGTCTGTCCGGCTACCGGGTGCCGGACCGCATCCGCGAGCGCATGGAAGAGTTCAAAGTGACCCCGTGAGCGGCGGCCGAGCGACGAAAAAGGCTAGGCTCGCCATCCCTTTGCCATTATCTATGAGTTCATTAGCAGAAGCGGAACGGCTGGTTCCGCCGGTCCCGCCGCACGGAGCAGCCCGATGATCCGCCCGCCCCTCCGCCCGGTCCTTCTGCCG
>JAEWWF010000021.1 GCA_023396465.1 Pseudomonadota bacterium | reverse complement strand
CACGACCACCGCCGGCCAACACCCCGCGCCCGGTGGCCAGCCCCAGGCGCAGACGCAAGCCCCGACGACGGCGCAGCCGGCCCAGGCACAGGGCCAGCCGGTAGCCGCTCAACCGGACGCCGAGGTCGGCGCCGATGGCGCGCCGGTGTCCAACGCCAATGGCGGCCGTGGCGTGCAGACCGCCGCGACCACCGGCGCGGCCGGCACCGATGCCACCTCAGGTCAGGCGGCAGGCACGGCCGCCGCCTCTGCATCCTCTTCCACCGGCGGCAAGGGAGAACCCCGCGCCGCCGGTTCCGGAGCCGCGACGGCCGGGCAGAATGCCGCCGCCGCAGCCGCCCGTTCCGCCGCACCCGCCGCCTCCTCGGGAGGGGCCGGGTCGCTTGGCGGCAACGGCTTCGGAGACGGCGGCACCGGCCAGAACGGTCAGGCCGCCACGTCCGAAGGCGGCTCCACCGCCTTTACCTCGGCCCTTGGCCGCGGCGAGGCCAGCACCGGTCGCAGCAGTTTCGCCTCTCTGGTGCGGCCCGCCGACGCCCATGCCCGCCTGCGCGACCTCCCCGATCAGTTGCGCACCCAGATGACCTCCGCCGCCGCCATGCGCAAGGGCACCATCACCTTGCAGGTGCGGCCGGAGAAGCTAGGTCGGGTGGACGTGAAGCTCGACTTCGGCACCGACAACCATGTTCGCGTCACCGTCACCACCGAAAGCCGCGAGGCGCTGGAAGTGTTGAAGGCCGAAGCCCGTGGGCTGGAACGCGCCTTACAAGATGCCGGGTTGCGCACCGACGACACCAGCCTGTCCTTCCAGATGCGGGGCGAGAGCCAGGGGCAGCAGCAGCAGGCGGACACCCCCCCCCCCCGCTTCGGCGGTGGCGACGGTGACAGCGCGGCGGACACGGCTGACGCGATGACCGATATCCCCGATGCCGACACGCTCGCCGCCGCCCGCGCGGCCGCCCGTGGCGGCGTCAACGTCAAGGTTTAAGGAGCCAACCATGGCCACCACCGGCGTCACCAACCAGACCAACGCTTACGCCACCATGGGCGCCCAGAACACCCAGGGCGCGGTGGACACCAACACCGCGAAGAGCAAGATCGCCAAGGACCTTGACGCTTTCCTGCTGATGCTGACCACCCAGTTGCAGAACCAGGACCCCCTGTCGCCCATGGAGTCCAACGAGTTCACCCAGCAGCTCATCGGCTTCGCCCAGGTGGAGCAGCAGATCGGCATCAACGAGAACCTGCAAAGCCAGATGAGCATGCAGCGCACCAGCCTGAACACGCTGGCGCTCGGCTACATCGGCAAGTACGCCGAGGTGAACGACAACGTGCTGCGTTACGAAGGCGAAAGCGTGAAGTTCGCCTATGGCGTCGCGGCCAACGCCAACGGCACCAGCATCAAGATTTACGACAAGAACAACGTCCTCGTCCGCACCCTCACCGGCTCTGGCGTGCAGGGCAACCATGTCGTCACCTGGGACGGCAAGAACGACGCGGCGGAAACGCTGCCGACCGGCGACTATAAGGTGAAGGTGGAAGCCAAGAACCAGAAGGGCGAGACGGTGGAAACATGGACCACCATCCAGGCCCGCATCACCGGCGCCTCCACCGACGGCACCGAACCCTACCTGACCATCAACGGCGCCGCCTTCCCGCTCAGCCAGGTGGTCGCCATCACCGAGAAGCCGACGGCCTGACGACGACGGCGGTGTTACCGCCGCCCCCCTGGCAGCCCTCCTCAGACCGCCCCGCGCCCACCGGCCGGGGCGGTCAGTCTTTTCCGGGTGGGCGGCAAAAGCTGCCGATGGCCGTCGGCGGCAGGGCAGAAAGTGCCCGCGCCGCCCCCTCCGGCCCCGCCACTCCCGACCAAAGGCACGGAAGCCTGACGATCCGGGGCACCCCTCAGGCTGGCACGTCGGTTGCTTATAAGTCCCCACCAGGAGTTTCGGCCACCCGACGGCCAGCCCTCCGTCGATACGGCAAGCGAGGTTACGATGAGCGTCTATGGTGCAATGAACGCGGCAGTCTCGGGCATGCGTGCCCAGTCCAAGTCGCTCGGCAACATCTCCGACAACATTGCCAACAGCCAGACGGTCGGCTTCAAGCGCGTCGACACCAGCTTTGCCGAGCTGGTGACGCTGTCGAACCGGCGCACCCATTCGCCCGGCGGCGTCATCGCCACGCCGCGCTACCGCCACGCCGTCCAGGGCGAAATCAGCCAGACCCAGATCACCACCAACATGGGCATCTCGGGCAACGGCTTCTTCCTGGTGTCGAAGCCCAATTCCATCACCCCCGGCGGTGTCAGCTTCGACAACGAGCAGCTGTTCACCCGCCGCGGCGACTTCGAGGTGGACAAGTTCGGCTACATGCGCAACGGCGGCGGCTACTATCTGAACGGCCGCATGGTGCTGGACGAGGACACGCTGAACACCAGCGACCTCAACACCCCGATCCGCATCGAGACCGACGTCATGCAGGCGCGCATGACCAGCCGCGTCAACTACAACGCCAACCTGCCGTCCGGCGCCGCCGCCTTCCCGTCGTCGGTGCAGACCACCGTCGGCACCCGTCAGGCCCAGGCCGACACCATCGACTTCACGCCGACCCTGCCGTACAACCCGGTCACCGACGCCGTCAGCGTTGACGTCAACGGCACCACCTACACGGTGGCGGCCGGCACGGCTGGCATCGTCACCATCGCCGATGCCCTCGACAACCTGGCGGGCCAAATCCAGGCGGCGCACCCGACCTTCACCATCCGCACGCCGAACAGCGGTGCCGGCGCCAACACGCTGGAAATCCGCGGTTCCACCACCGTGCCGACCTTCACCGTCGCCAACCCGGTGCCGGCCGCCGCCACCCTGGCCACCGTCGCCTCGCACCAGCGCGCCAGCTTCGCCGGATCGTTGACGGCGCCGATCAACGTCGGCGACCGCATCTCGATCACCATCAACAACGTCGAATACTCGCGCACCTTCAGCGCCGGCGACGTTGACCTGGATACCTTCCTGACCAACTTCGCCGACCAGATCGACGGCGCCGGCGGCACCGTCATCGGGCCGGGCGAAACCGTCAACGGTGTCACCGCCGCCGCTGGCGAGTTGGTGATCGTCGGCGCCGCCACCATCAACCGCAACCCCGCCATCAGCGGCGGCGCGGCCTATGCGCTCAACCTCGCCAACACCGATGAACAGGCCCTCTACGCCGCCGCCGGCAGCTACTCGGGCGGCGCCGTGACCCTGTTCAACGACCTCGGCACCCCGGCCGACATCCAGATGCGCTGGGTGAACACCGGCGCCGAGAACGAGTGGACTCTGCTCGCCAAGGATCCCAACGGCGGCACCGAACCGTGGCAGAACCTCGGCACCTTCACCTTCACAGAGGGCCGGCCGACCCTGCACAACGGCGCCGCTTTCGCCGGCACGGTGAACATCGCCGCCGGCACCCTGACCGGCTTCAACGAGGATGTCACCCTGGACTTCACGGGTATCGACAACAACCCGAACGACGGGCTGCCGAACATCCTGCTGACCCAGTATTACGCCGACGACATCGCGGTCTACCGCCTCGACCAGGACGGCTACATGGCCGGTATCCTGACCGACGTGTTCATCAACGACTTCGGTTTCGTGGTGGCGAACTACGACAATGGCCGTTCCCGCACCCTCTATCAGGTGCCGCTGGCCACCTTCGCCTCGCCGGCCGACCTCGGTCGCCTTGACGGCGGCGCCTTCGAGCGCACCCCGGAATCGGGCGACCCGCTGATCGCCCGCTCGGGCCAGGCCGGTGCCGGCGACATCGTGGCCTCCGCCATCGAGCAGTCCAACGTCGATATCGCCGACGAGTTCACCAAGATGATCGTCACCCAGCGCGCCTACTCGGCCAACTCCAAGACGGTCCGCACCGCCGACGAGATGCTGGAGGAAGTGGTCAACCTGAAGCGCTGATGGCGCTTCAGCCCGCGTCGCCGGAGGCCGGTAGAAGGCCGCCGCCGGCGATGCCGATGCCCAGGGTCAAGAAGGACCAGGATCATGAGTCTGTTCGGTGCGCTCAATACATCGCTGACGGGACTGCGGGCCAATCAGGCCTCGCTGGAAGTGGTGTCGCGCAACGTCGCCAACGCCAGCACCCCCGGCTATACCCGCAAGGTGGCCCCGCGCGAGAACGCGCTGATCGCCGGCCAGGGCCAGGGCGTGCGCATCCTGTCGGTCACCCGGCAGGTGGACGTTCGCCTCCAGCAGAACCTGCGCTCCGAGGAAAGCCGCTCCGCCCGCCTGTCGACCACCGCCGACTTCCTCAAGCGCATCGACGAGATGTTCGGCCGCCCCGACGATCAGGTGTCGGTGTCCTACACCATGAACCAGTTCGCCGTCCGCATGAGTGAACTGGCGGACAACCCGGAGAACTCCGGTGTCCGCAAGGCTGCGGTGTCGCAGGCCGACATGCTGGCGCGCCAGCTCAATCAGCTGTCGGCGAGCATCCAGGACATGCGCTCCGAGGCCGAACGGGGCATCTCCGCCTCGATGAGCGAGATCAACACCGCCCTCAAGGGCATCGAGGAGCTGAACCGCGAGATCGTCGGCCGGCAGGCGGCCAACCTGAGCACCGCCGACCTGGAAGACCGCCGCGACCTGCACCTCCAGACCCTGTCCGCCAACATGGACATCCGCTACGTCGAGCGCGGCGACGGCGGTCTGACGGTGTTCACCACCTCGGGTCATGTGCTGGTCAACGAACGCGCCGGGCAGCTGAGTTTCGACGGCCGCGAGGTGCTGACCGCCGAGAACGCCTATAGCGCGGATGACGAAACCCGCAACGTCGGGACCCTGATCCTGGTCAGCCCCGGCGGCACCCGCGTCGACCTGCTGAAGGATGGTCCGCCGCGCCAGGGCAAGCTCGCCGCCTACCTCGAACTGCGCGACGAGCGTCTGCCGGAAGCCCAGGCGCAGTTGGACGAGATCGCCCACACCATGGTGATGGCGATGGCGACCCGTCAGGTGGACGCCACCGCCGGCGGCACCGGCCTTGGCAACTACTCGCTGGATTTCACCGATCCGCAGAAGTTCCGCGTCATGCAGGACGGTGACAGCCTGACCCTGAACTACCGTCAGGGCGGCAACGACCGGCAGCTGACCGTCTATTTCGTCGAGAACCCGAACAACCCGGACCTTGCCTCGCGGGTGCCGGACCCGGCCAACAGCCTGTTCGTGCCGCTGCCAACCCCGCTGCCGACCGACAACACCGGCATGGCCCAGCTGGTTTACGACAACCTGCCGCTGACCCTCTCGGGGCTGTTCACCGATCCGGCGAGCACCACCACTCCGGGCGTGCTGACGGTGAACAATTCCGCCAACGTCACGATCAAGGGCTTCTCCTCCGGGCAGGTGTGGACCGACCCGGAAGGGGGCCCGCAGCTCAACCTGTTCCGTGACGGCAACAGCGACCGGGTGTTGCAGACCGACTACCTCGGCCGCCTGAGCGACGACACATGGTCGAAAGTGGGGCTGGCCGGACGTATCGGGGTGAACACGGCGATCCTGGCCGACGATACGCTGATGGTGCGCTACACCCAGGTGGACGGCGTGGAGGTGCCGGCGGGCGACAACAGCCGGCCGCGCCTGCTGCTCGACCGCCTGACCGAACAGCGCTTCCAGTTCAGCTCCTCCACCGGCCTCGGCGATGCCAGCATGCCGTTCCGCGGCACCATCCTCGATCTGGGACGGGCCACCGTCACCTACCAGGGCATGGAAGCCACCACGGCCATCAACATGGCCGACGACCAGAACACCCGCACCTCGCTGCTGGCGGAGCGCCACGCCTCCATCAGCGGTGTGAACGTCGATGATGAAATGGCGCAACTGATCCTGCTTCAGTCCGCGTATGCCGCTTCCGCCAAGGTGATGCAAACCGTCGACTCGCTGTTCGACGATCTGCTGAGCATCCGCCGCTGACGCCCTGAAGGACGACGACCATGAGCTCGATCAATAGCTTCTACACCCCGACGACCTTCGCGCGCAGCACCACCCTTGGCCAGAACATGCGCCTGCGCGACAGCATCGCGCAGTTGAGCGACCGCATCGCCACCCTGACCGAGCAACAGACCTCGGGCCTGTGGGCCACCACCCACGGCGAGTTGCGCTCGCAGTCGACCCTGGTGCAGGGCCTGCGCCAGAAGATGACGACGATCGACGGTTATCTGCGTACCCTTGGTCAGGTGCAGACCCGCATCGAAGGCCAACAGGGCGCCGCCGACGTCCTCCAGAAGGCGGTCGACAAGCTGGGCATCAACGGCATGGTGGCGCTGAACAGCGACGCCGAGGTCCAGTTGCAGCAGATCCCGCGCGAAGCCTTCGGCACCCTGGAAAGCGTGATCTCGTCCCTGAATACCAACATCGAGGGCCGCTACCTGTTCTCCGGCGCCGACACGCAGACCCGTCCGGTCGCCGACCTCAACACCATCCTGAACGGCAGCGCCGGCAAGATGGGCCTGAAGGACGCCGCCGCCGCCCGTCTGCTGGCCGACCTCGGCGGCCCCATCGACAGCCCCACCACCAACCCGACCGGCCGCGTCAACGTCAGCCGCACCGGCGATCAGGTGTCGGTGGTGCATGACGGCGGTCCCTTCGGCTTGAAGCTGCGCTCCGCCAGCTTCCCGTCGCCCAACGTGGCTCCGGTGGCTCCGTCCACGGGTGTCGTTCCGACCGCCAGCGGCAGCCGCCTCGACTTCGACATCGGCAGCGTGGCTCCCAACGACATCATGATCATGACGTTCGAGCTGCCGACGGGGGAAACCCTCGACATCACCATGAAGGCCGTCACCACGAAGTCGGCCATTCCGGTGGACGGCGTGGTGGAGTTCGAGGTCGACGGCACTGGCGCCATGACCGGCGCCAACTTCGTCAACGCCTTGCAGGACCGCATCACCGAGATCGCCCGCACCGATCTGGCCGGGGCCTCGGGCATGGCGGCCGCCAACGACTTCTTCGATTTCTATCCGCCGCGCCTGGTGGCCGGCAGCGATCCGGCCACCGCCACCGGCTTCGACATCTCCAGCGCCAAGGCGATCGAGTGGTACGACGGCCCGCAGGGTCCGCGTCCCACCGCCGACACCACGGTCAACGGCACCTACAGCGGCGTGGCCACCGGTGACGGCGTCACCGGCGCCCCCACTCCGGCCCAGATCGGCCAGCGCTACTTCGTCAACGCCGCCGGCAACGGCTGGGGCGCCCTTGATGTCGGCAGCTACGCCACCTGGGACGGCGCCGGCTGGTCCTTCGGCGCCGGCCCGGCGGTGAACGACCGGATCATCGGCGGCGCCGATTTCCCGGCCGCGCAGCAGGGACAGGTTCTGCAATGGGATGGGGCGGCCTGGAACGTGGCCGTCCCCGCCGATCCGGCCAATACCCGCTATGTCTCCGGGGCCGGCGGGCTGCCCGGCGACGTGGGCAAGGTTCTCCAGTACAACCCCGGCACCACCAGCTGGGAGCCGGTTTCCCCGCAGCCGTCGAGCGTGCTCGATGTCAGCACCAGCAACGCCCGCGTCGGCAGCTTCGACGGCTTCTCCTGGAGTTGGACGACCCCCGAAGCGGGCTATGAAATGGTGGTGGGAAGCGGCAACGACGCCACCCTCTACAAGGTGGCCAGCGGTACCTGGACCAACATCGGGGCTCCGGTGGAACAGCCCGCCAACGCCCGCGACACCGTTTCGGCCAAGATCGATGATGGCACCTGGGTGTCCTACGGCGCCCGCGCCAACGAGGACGCCTTCCGCAATGCCCTGAAGGGCGCCGCCATCCTCGCCGCCGTGCCCCACGACGCCGACAACCCCGGCCACTACCATGCCCTCACCAGCCGCGCCGCGCCGCTGCTGAAGTCCACCGCCGCCGAAGTGGTGGACGTGCGGACCGCCATCGGCGTCACCCAGGATCGCCTGCAAGTCACCCAGGACCGCCACGAGGATGTCCGCTCTCTCACCGAGCAGCAGACCCTGCGAATCGAGAAGATCGACCCCTACCGCGTGGCGACCGAACTGAACAACCTGATGACCCAGTTGCAGGGCACCTACTCCATTGCCGCCAAGGTGCAGCAGCTTTCGCTGGTGAACTTCCTGTAATACCAAACCGCACTGAGACGCCCTCAGCGCGGTTTGCACCCCGCCACCGCCGGGACAGAAGGTCCCGGACAGGGGCTCGGAAGCGACGAAGATGCCCCTTTTCTCAAGAAAGGGTTAACCGGCAGGGCCTAGACTTCCGCGACCTCAGCACGCCGCAAGGAAGAACCATGCCGTCGCCTGCCGCTCCCGCCGATCCGCTTGCCGCCCTGCCTGCCGCCGTGCGGCAGCCCCTCGGGCGGGGCGACCTGCCGAGCGCCCTGGCCGCCTTGCAGCGCCATGCCAAGGCAGCCCCGCGCGACGTCAACGCCCTTCACGTTTTGGGCGAGTTGCTGTTCACCATGGGGCGCCCGCAGGAAGCGGAAGCAGCACTTGGCCGCGCCCTTGCCCTCGCGCCGGACTATGTGCCGGCCCTGCTCGCCCTGGGGCTCCTCCTCCTGCGCGGCCAGCGCCCGGCGGAAGCGGCGGCCCGCTTGGCCGAGGCCGCCAGACTGCAACCGGGCGACGGCCGCATCCAGACCTTGCTCATCCAGGCCGAGGCTCAGGCGGGGCATGATCCCCGGCACACCGTCGAGCGCCTGGAAGCCCTGGTGCGCGCCGATACGGCCAACCCCGATCTTCTCAACGACCTCGGCAACGCCCTGCTGAAAGTCGGGCGGCCCAACGACGCCGCCAAATGTTATCGACGGGCGCTGGCTGCCGCGCCGGGACACGGCCCGGCTCTCAGCAACCTCACCACCCTTCTCGCCTCCACCGGCCAACTCTCCGAGGCGGTGATCCTGCTGCAACAGGCGGCGGCGGCCACCCGAGCCCCAGGCATTTGCCTGCAC
>JAEWWF010000169.1 GCA_023396465.1 Pseudomonadota bacterium | reverse complement strand
GGCTGCGGGTGACGGTGGCCGCTCCCACCGCCACCACCGCCGACGCCCTTTCCACCGCCCTGCCGCTGCTGCCGGCGGCGGAGCGGGCGCGGGTGCTGGCGGCGGGCGGCGCCACCGCCGCCTGGATCGACGACGGGCACGGGGTGGTACGGCTGTAGACCATCGACAGCGTCCCGGCCAGCGGGCACCCTGGGCGTTCCTCTCGCGTCTGCCCAGGGAGACCGCCATGGACGGATACGCCACCCCGAACCTGCCCGCTCGCTCGTTCGATGCGACGGAAGCGTTCTACGGCCGGCTTGGCTTCATTCGCCACTGGCGCGACGAGGGATGGCTGATCCTTGAGCGCGGCGGCCTGACGCTGGAGTTCTTCCCGCACCCGGAGGTTGATCCGCTGTCCATCTGGTTCAGCTGCTGCTTGCGCCTGACCGACCTGGATGCCTTCTATGCCGATTGCCGGGCGGCGGACATCGCCGAGGGCCGCAGCGGCTTCCCCCGCCTGCATCCGCCGGTGGCGCAGCCGTGGGGGCGCATGGCGGCGCTCATTGACCTGGACGGCACTCTGCTGCGGCTGATCGAGACTCCGCCGCCCTCTCTCCCGCAATGACGACGGCGAAATCGCCCGCCAATTCTTGACCAGCGTCAAGGGACGCGCCCGGCGGGGCGGGCAGCATGGTTTCCACCCCCTTGGTACTGAAGGGCCGTGAAGCCATGCCCATCGACATCGAACGCCTGTCCGATTCCGCCGTCACCGCCGCCGCCGTGCGCCGGCTCATGCCTCTTGGCGGCGTCCGCCCGGTGCCGCGCGATGCCGTGCTGGCCCGCGCCGGCGACACCGTCGACCGCCTGTTCCTGGTGCTCAGCGGCCGCTTCCTGTGCTCGGTGCCGCTGGCCGAGAGCGGCAGCGACCTGCCGGTGCCGGTGGAGGAGCTGATGCGCGGCACCCTCATCGGCCTCGCCGACTGGTGCGCCGACCGTCGTCATTCGGTGACGGTGGAGGCAGTGGCGGCCGGCGAGGTGGTGGAGATCGACCCCGCCCGGTTGGCGACCCTTGCCGCCGCCGACGGCGAACTGGCGCTGGTGCTGGTGGGCCTGCTGTCCATCGGCCTGCGCCACTGCATCGGCGCCACGGAAGCCATGCGCCAGCGCACCGTCAAGCAGCGCACCGCCGCCTACCTGCTCGGCCTGCCGCCGGCGTCGCGCGGCGGCGGGCTGGAGGTGCGGCTGCCGATGGCGAAGAAGATCCTGGCCGCCCACCTCGGCATGACCCAACAGAGCCTGAGCCGGGTGCTGCGCCATCTGCGGGCCGATGGTGTCACCGTGCGCGGCCGCCATATCGCCATCGCCGATCCCACCCGCCTACAGGCCATGCTGGAGGGGCACGCATGAACGCCCATGGATGCGCCCTGCATGATCCGGTGGCGCCGGAGGTGACGGCGACGCTACTGGCGGCTGGCAGCGACCTGTTCGTGCCGGCCGGAACCCTGCTGTTCGGCCAGGGCGACCCGGCCGACCGGTTCTTCCTGCTGCGCTCCGGACGGGTGCGGCTGTTCGTCGGTGACTCCGGCGGCGGCGAGGCGGTGCTGCATGTGTTCGGCCCCGGCGACATGTTCGGTCTGCCGGCCATGGTCGGGCTGCAACGCTATCCGGTGAACGGCGAGGCGCTGACCGATTGCAGCATCGCCGTTGTCACCCGTGGCGCCCTCCTGACCCGTCTGGAGGCGGAGCCGGCGCGGCTGACATCGCTGCTGGGGGTGTTGGGGGCCCGTTGGCGGGCCATGGCGCGACGGCTGGCGGAACTGAAGGCGCTGCCGCCGACGCAGCGTGTCTGCATCTGGCTGCTGCGCGCCGCCGCCGAAGCGGTGCCGGGGCGGAGCAGCGTTGACGACGATGGTCCCGTCGCCTTCACCCTGGACGTGCCGCATTATGTGATGGCCGGAGCCGTGGGCATGGCGCCGGAAAACCTGTCTCGTGCCTTCCAGCGCTTGCGCGACCACGGTATCCAGGTACGACGTAGGGAGGTGCGGATCGAGAGTCTTGCTACCTTGCGCGCCTTGGCGCTTGGTGAAGGGTGCGAGTCAGGATTAGACTAACGGCCGGATTCAGCCAAAAAGCACTAGGTCATACCATGCCCGCTTCCGCTGCCGCCCAGATGCTTGCCCAGTCCCGCCTGTTCGCGCGGCTGCCGCAGGGTGAGCGCGAGGCCTTGGCGGCGCTGGCCGAGGTGCGCAGCTTCCGTGCCGGCGAACGTCTGATCGAGCGCGGCCGGCGGGCGGAGGCGCTGTTCGCGGTGCGCTCCGGCTACGTCAAGGTCTACCTGCCTGGCGCCACGGCGCGGGACGAGCACGTCATCGACATCCACGGCCCCGGCACCCTGATCGGCGAGACGGCGGCGACCGGCGTCGGCGACTATCAGGTGTCGGCGGTGGCGCTGGATGCGGTGGAGGCGCTGGCCATCCCGGCGGAGGCCCTGAACGCCGCGCTCGCCCGTAACTACGATGCGGTGTTGACGGTGATGGGGGCGGTGACCGGCTCGCTGCGCGGCCTGCTCAATCAGGTCACCGAACTGAAGATGAAGTCGACGGCCCAGCGCCTGGCCATGTTCCTGGTCCAGCTGTCGCCGGTGCAGGATGGCCCGGCCGAGATCGACCTGCCCTACAGCAAGCGGGTGGTGGCGGAAAAGCTGGGCATGACGCCGGAAACCCTGTCTCGCTCCATCGCCAAGTTGGCGCCGGTCGGGGTGACTCCGGCCGGCCGTGACCGTCTGGTGGTGGCCGACATGGAGGCCCTGGCCGATTTCGCCGGCTTCATCCCCGACGAGGACGACGACGCGGAGATGCGCCATGGCTGAGAACCGCCCGCTGATCGCCGCCGACCTGCGCGCCCTGTCGCAGGCGCCGCTGTTCGCCCACCTAGGGCCGGCGGAGCTGGAGGCGGTGGCCGCCACCGGCTCGGTCCGGCGCTACGATCACGGCGCCTTGCTGTTTTCCGCCGGCGACGAGGCGGATGCCTTCTATGCCGTGGCGGAAGGGGCGGTTCATCTGTTCGCGCTCACGCCCGAAGGCGACCAGAGCCTGGTGACCATCATCGGCGGCGGCGAGTCCTTCGCCGAGGCCGCCCTGTTCGGCGCCGGCCGCTTCCCGGTCAATGCCGAGGTGCAGGGCGGCACCACCCTGATCCGCATTGATGGCCGCCTGTTCCTCAAGGCCCTGCGCGACAACCAGAACCTGGGCTTCCACATGCTCGACAGCCTGCTGGCGCGGCAGGTGTTCCTGATCCACGAAATCCACCACCTGAAAGCCCACAGCCCGAGCCAGCGGCTGGCGTCCTACCTGCTGTCGCTGATCGAGACCGATGCCTGGAACGGACGCGGCCGCCTGCCGCTGCGCAAGCAGCTGGTGGCCAGCCGGATCGGCATCGAGCCGGAAAGCCTGTCGCGCGCCCTGCGGCGGCTGGACGAGGCCGGCGTGGTTTGCGAAGGCGACCATGTGGTGGTGGAGGACGAGGCGTTGTTGCGCGCCTATTGCGCCAGCTTCGGCGAGGCCGATCTGCTGCGCTGATCGGGCCGCGTCTCCCCTCCTTGCCCAGGATCAAGTCCCGTCACCCCGCCAGCCGGCATCATCGCTTGGTTGCAAGCGGGAGTGCGAGATCATGCGACTGTTGTCATCTGTCATCGCGGGCGGTGTCACCGCCCTGTCGGTATTGGCGAGCCCCGTCTTGGCCGCCGCCGCCGAGGCCGATCCCTGCACCGAGGCGGAAGCCCGATACGCCAAGACCAACCCGTCCGATCTGCCGGAGGGAACCGTCGTGGTGCTCATGTACAAGAACACCTTCTGCCCTCACAACGTGACCGTTCCGGCGGGCACCACCGTGCGCTGGATCAATGTCGAGCGCACCAGCCACACGGTTTGGCTGAAGGAGCTGGGGGAGGAGGAGAGCGACCGCATCTTCATGACCGAGTGGTGGGAGTTTCCTTTCCCGACCCCCGGTGTCTACCCATACCTCTGCGGCCCGCACTGGGAGAAGGAAGGCAT
>JAEWWF010000382.1 GCA_023396465.1 Pseudomonadota bacterium | reverse complement strand
CCATGGGGGTGACGAAAGCCGGCCGGTGCGGCCGCACCGCCGCCCCCATACGCCGCGCCACCGGCCCGGTCAGCGGGCAGGCGCCGCCCGTCACCGCCCGGCGCAGCAACGGCAGTTCCGCCACCAGCTCGGTCAGCACGGTCTGGAACCGCGCCACCGCCTGTTCATGGGCGGCCCGCACCTCCGCCGCCGGCCCCTCGGCCTCGACGATCAGGTCGATGGGGCCGTGGTGCAGGTGCAGGCGGCGGCCATCGGGCAACAGGCGGTGGGATGCGGTCTGCATGCGTTACCCCTCCTGGTCGGTTACCAGCGGAAGTTGGTGCGGTTCATGGGCCACGGATTGGTGGCGCTGGCGAACAGGTTACGCTTGCGCGCCACGTCGCGCACCCGCTCCAGCGGCACCACCGAGTCCATGTGACCGCCGAGGGTGCGGTAATCGTCCAGCCGCATGGTGAACTCGATGGGGGCCACGATGGCCGGCGTCGGCACGTAGCCGAAGGAGTTCTCCGGCATGCGCGTCACGTCCACCATGAAGGTGATGCCGCCGCCTGGCCAGACGTAGACCGGGGCGCCGCCGCTCGACACATAGGTCAGGGTGTCCTTCACCGATTTGGTGAGCTTCACCGGGTTCTCCGTCACCCCCGCCCGCAGCGAGCCGCCGGCCCCACCGATGAAGACGACGGAGCATAGCGCCGGTTCGCAATTCTCCTGGATGCGCTCGACGGTCAGGCGCAGGGGCTCCGGCATGGGCGCCGGCACCGGCTTCAGCGCCTCGTCCAGCACGAAGAAGGCGGCATGGTCGCCGGTGGTGGAGACCATGAGCAGCGTCAGGCCCGGCCGCGCCTCCTTGGCGCTGAAGTCGCCGAGGATGGTCAGCGGGTCGGAAATGTCGGTGCCGCCCCAGCCGGTACCCGGCTCCGCCACCTGGAAGTAGCGGCCGGGGGTGGAGCGGCGGCCCTTGATACTGATGCCGGTCGGCTGCACCCCCAGCACCTTGCCGGCCTGATGCTCCGACAGCACGCCGGTGATGTGGTCGTCGACCACCACCACCTCGTCCACATGGTCGAACCACTGGCGGGCGAACATGCCGATGGTGGCCGAGCCGCAGCCGACGCGCATGCGGGTTTCCGGCTCGCCGTCGACGATGGGCGCCTTGCCGGCCTGCACGATGACGGCGGCGCCGTCGTCGATGGTCAGTTCCACCGCCTGCCGATTGCACAGGTCGAGGATGGCCTGACAGGTCATGCGGCCTTCCTTCTTGCTGCCGCCGGTCAGGTGGTTGACGCCGCCGACGGACAACATCTGCGAGCCGTATTCGCCGGTGGTGACGTGGCCCACCGGCTCGCCCTTGAACCGCACCAGGGCGCGCTCGGGGCCGAGGTGGCGGTCGGTGTCGATCTTCAGCTTGGCGCCGCAGTAGCTGAAGATGCCTTCCGTCACCACCGTCACCATGTCGACGCCGTCGGCCTCGCTGGAGACGATGAAGGGCGCTGGCTTGTAATCCGGGTACGTGGTGCCGGCGCCGACGGCGGTGACGAAGCGGTCGCCGGGGTTGACCAGATCGCCGTCCCAGTCGGTGCCGGCGGCCATGAAGGGCACCACCTGCTCGCCCTTCTCCAGGGTGCCTTCCAGCACCACCAACGGATCGACGCGGGTCAACTCGCCGCCGACGTTGGCATAGCGGTCGCAAGCGCCGGATTTGCCGTCGGCGATGTAGCACATGACCGGGCAGGCATCGCAGCGGATCTTGCCGGAGGCGTCGGTGACCGGCGCGGTCGGCGGGGCGGTGGTGGTGACGGACATGGCGTTACCCCTTTTCACGCAGCGCCCGGCGCAACCTGTCCGGCGTCACCGGCAGGTCGCGCACCAGCACGCCGGTGGCGTCGCGGATGGCATTCAGGATGGCCGGCGCGGTCGGGATCAGCACCTGCTCGCCGATGCCCTTGGCGCCGAACGGGCCATGGGTGTCGGCATCCTCGATGAGGATGGTGCGGACCTCGGGCACGTCGCCGACGGTCGGTATCAAATAATCGTGCAGATTCTCGGTGCGGCCGGGGATGAACTCCTCCATCAGCGCGAGGCCGAGGCCCTGCGCCGCGCCGCCCTCCACCTGCCCTTCGATGAGGGTCGGGTTGATGGCGCGGCCGACATCGTGGGCGCAGACCAGCCGGCGCACGAAGACGCGGCCAAGCTCGACATCCACCTCCACCTCGGCGACATGGGCGCCCCAGCCGAAGGCGGCATAGGGCTCGCCCTGGCCGTTGGCGTCGAGCGGCGAGGTCGGCGGATCGAAGGTCTCCTCCGCCGCCAGCACGTAGCGATGGGCATCGGCCGTCAGGGTGCGCAGATCAAGCACCCGGTCGCCGGCCCGCAGGCAAGGGCCGTCGAGCACCAGCCGGGCATCGGGGGCGGCGTTGAGGCGCAGCAGGATCTGATCGCGCAGCGCCTTGCCGGCCAGGAAGGCCGCCTTGCCCGACACGAAGGTCTGGCGCGAGGCCGAGGTCTTGCCGGCATCGGGCGTCAGGTCGGTATCGGCGCCGAGCAGGCTCATCTGCGCCACCGGCAGGCCGAGAGCGTCGGCGCAGATCTGGGCGATCACCGTGTTGGAGCCCTGGCCGATGTCCACCGCCCCCTGATGCAGCACGAGGCGGCCCTCGGCGGTGAGGCCGACGCGGATGGTCGACGGGTTGGGCAGCGAGGTATTGCCGCAGCCGTACCACATGCCGGCGATGCCGACGCCACGCCGCATCCGCCCGTCGGAGGCGGCGTTGAAGGCGGCGGCGGCGGCGCGGGCCTGCTGCCACGGCTGCCGCAGCGCCTCGAAACAGCGTTTGATACCCACACCCTGGCTGAACACTTGGCCGGTGACGGTGGGCAGGCCGTTGTCCAGGGCGTTGCGCAGGCGGAAGTCCAGGCGGTCGAGGCCCAGCCGGTCGGCCAGCTCGTCGAACAGGGTTTCCTGCGCCACCGCCGACTGCGGCACGCCGAAGCCACGGAAGGCGCCCGCCGGGGCGGTGTGGGTGTGGACGGCGAGCGACCGCGCCTCGTAGTTGGGATGGCGGTAAGGACCGCTGGCGTGGACCGGCACCCGGTTGGCGACCGTCGGCCCCCACGAGGCATAGGCGCCGGTGTTGAACACGCCGTCGAACTCCATGGCCACCAGCCGTCCCTCGGCATCGGCGCCGATGCGGGCGGTGATGGCGGACGGGTGGCGCTTGGTGGTGGTCGCCATGCTCTCGCCGCGGCTGTAGACCATGCGGGCCGGCTTGCCGGTCTTCCACGCCGCCAGCGCGATGTAGGGCTGCAAGGACAGGTCGAGTTTGCTGCCGAAGCCGCCGCCGACGGCCGTCGGCAGGATGCGCACCGCTTCCGGCTCCAGGCCCAGAATGGCCGCCATGTCGTCGCGGTCCATGTAGGGCGCCTGGGTGCAGGCAGCGATCTCGACGCGGTCGCCGACCCGCCGCGCCCAGCCCGCTTCCGGCTCGATGTAGGCGTGTTCGATGAAGCCGGTGGAATAGGTTCCCTCCACCACCGCATGGGCGGAGGGCATGGCGACCTGCGGGTCGCCATGGCGGACGAGGCCGCGCACCAGCACGTTGCCGGCCCGCGCCGCATGAACGGCCGGCGCCCCCTCGGCCAGCGCCTCGGGCGGGGTGAGCACGGCGGGCAGGGCGTCCCACTCCACCGGGAAGGCGGCGAGGTCGAGATGGCGCAGCGCCGTTTCCTCGCCCACCACGGCGGCCACCGCCTCGCCCTTGAAGCGGCATTCGTCGATGGCGAACACCGGCTGATCGGCCAGCGGCGGGATGACGCCGAACAGGTTGCGGCCGGGGATATCGGCGGCGGTCAGCACCGCCTCGACACCGGGATGGGCGCGAACGAAGGCGTCGATGTCGCCGAGGCGGAAGCGGGCGCGGTGGTGCGGGCTGCGGATCACCCGCACCAGCAGACTGCCCGCCGGCCAGGCATCGGCGCCGAACACGTCGGTGCCGAGCACCTTGGGCAGCCCGTCCAGGCGGTCGAGGCGGCTGCCGACCGCTGCTCCCGCCGCCGCCGTCACCGCCTCGGGCAGCGGGTCGTTGGCGTGCATGACGGCCTGGATGATCTTGGCATAGCCGGTACAGCGGCACAGCACACCGCCGAGGGCATCCTTCACCTGCGCCTCGGTCGGGTGCGGACATCGCCGCAGCAGCGCCGTCGCCGCCATCAGCATGCCGGGGGTGCAGATGCCGCACTGGGCGGCGCCATGGCGCAGAAAGGACTGTTGCAGGCGGTGCGGCGTGCCATCCTCGGACAGCCCTTCCACCGTCTCGACGCGGCAGCCCTCCAGGCGCCCGGCCTGGACCATGCAGGCGCACACCGGCTCGTCATCCAGCAGCACGGTGCAGGCGCCGCAATCGCCGGCGTCGCAGCCGACCTTGGTGCCGGTCAGACCCATCTGCTCGCGCAACACCAGGGTCAGGCGGCGCATGGGCTCCACCTGCAACGTCACCGGGCGGCCGTTGAGGGTGAAGGAGACCGGCACCGTCGCCGTCAGATCCACCGGACGGATGTCCGCGGGACGAAGGTCGGCGGGACGAAGATCGGCGGGACGAAGATCGGGGGTCATCGCAGGGCCTCCTCGCAGCGGGTCAACGCGCGGCGGACAAGGGTCAGGGCGGCCTCGCGGCGGTAAGCGGCGGTGGCGCGCACATCGTCGATGGGGCTGAGGACGGCGGCGTCGGCCTCCTCCACCAGCGCCGCCATGTCGCGCGGCGGCACCCCGACCAAGCGCTGTTCCAGCCCCTCCAGCCGGCGGGCGACCGGGGAACAGGAGCCGACGGCGATGCCGGCGCGGGAAATGATGCCTTCGCGCAGACGCAGCACCACCGACACCATGGCGATGGAGATGACGAGGTACTGGCGGGCCCCCAGCTTGAGAAAATCGCCCACGCCAGGATCACCGCCGTCGGGCACGATCACCGCCGTCACCAACTCGCTCGGCAATAGCGTCGTCCGCCGCACGCCGGTGACGAAATCGGCCAGCGGCTGGACACGGAGGCCCGCCGGGCCGCTGACCTCCACCCGCGCGTCCAGGGCGAGCAGCGCGGCGGTGCCATCGGCGGCGGGGGAGGCGTTGCAGATATTGCCGGCGACGGTGCCGGCGTTCTGGATCTGCACCGAGCCGACCTCGCGCGCCGCCAGCTTCAGGCCGTCGAACCACGGCGGCAGGTCGGCGCGGATGACGTCGGTCCAGGTGGTCAGGGCGCCGATGCGCCAGCCGTCGCCCGCGCTGGCACGGCCGATGCCGCGCAGGTCGCGCAGACCGGAAATATCGAGGATATCGTCGCCGATGACCGCCTCGCCCAGCGCCGGAAAGACGTCGGTGCCGCCGGCGATGATGCGGAAGCGCCGGTCGGCGAGGCATTCCAGCGCCTGATCGACGCTGTGGACACGCACGTATTTCGCCATGCCATGGTCCCCGTGGTTGCGTCACGCGGGAAGAGAGGGGGCCGCCCGCTGGGAGGGTGAACGGGCGCGGGCAGCCCCCAGGATCGGACCCGATACGGTGGCCGGGTAGGAACAGCCACCGCACCGACGCCCGGAACGGTCAGCGCCTCACGGCACCACCTCCGCCAGCCGCTCGGCCGGCGGGGTGTTGCGCGATCGGCCGGTGCGGACCAGCCCGTCGATGATCGTCATGCTGATCCCCGGCAGGTCGCCCAGGCGCACGCTCTCCAGCAAATCCTTGCCGGCCGAGTGCTGGGCGCGGTCCATGATGACGAAATCGGCGGCGCGGCCGACCTCGATCAGACCGCAGTCGAGATCACGCATGCGGGCGGTGTTGCCGGTGGCGAAACAGAACGCCACCTCCGCCGGCACGTCGCCCAGGCTCGACAGCATGCTGACCATGCGCAGGATGCCGAGCGGTTGCACGCCGGAGCCGGCCGGGCTGTCGGTGCCGAGGATGACCCGTTCCGGCGCCCCCAGCTCGAAAGCGGTGCGCATGGCGAACAGGGCCATCTTCTCGTTGCCGTTATGGACGATCTCGATGCCCCGGTGGCAGCTTTCGCACAGGCAACGGATCTGGTTCTGCGGCAGGGCGGTGTGGCCGCCGTTGATGTGGCCGATGATGTCGGCATCCGCCTCCAGCACCACGTCGGCGTCGATGAGGCCGGAGCCGGGGATGGACGGGCCGCCGGTGTGGATGGTGGACTGGATGCCGTATTTACGCGCCCAGGCGACCATCTGGCGGGCCTCGTCGCCGGCCTTGACGCTGCCGAGCCCGACCTCGCCCAGCAGCTTGACGCCGGCCTCGGCCATCTCCTTGAAGTCGTCCTCGGTCATGCCCTGTTCGATGACCGGCGCCCCGGCGTGCACCTTCACCCCGCCCGGACGGGCGTTGAGGAAGGCGCGCTGGGCGAAAATCGCCATGGCCTTGACGCCGACGATGTCCTTGGGCCGACCCGGTACATGCACCTCGCCGGCCGAGACCATGGTGGTGACGCCGCCATGGAGGAAACTGTCGATCCAGCCGACCTGGTTCTGGCGCGGCGTCCAGTCCCCCAAGACCGGGTGGACGTGGCTGTCGATGAGGCCGGGCGCGACGGTGGTGCCGTGGGCGTCGACCACGCGATCGGCGGCGCCGGTGTCGCAATCAGCCTCGCGCCCGACCTGCACGATCCTGCCATCGACGCAGACGATGCAGTCGGCGTCGAGGATGGGGGCTTTCACGTCGCCCGACAGCAACAGACCGATGTTGCGGACGACCAGTTTACCGGCGGTACTCGGCTGCGCGACGGCTGCCATGCTTCGCCTCCTGTTCGAGTGGCTGCCGGTTTTCGCACGCCCCGTTCGATGCGGGATCAGCGTCGGCAACTCGTTAGTATGCTATCGTTGTGAAGCAAGTGTTCCAGAAGGTGACGACGGACGCAAGTCCCTTTCTC
This sequence comes from Pseudomonadota bacterium, assembly GCA_023396465.1. Taxonomy (GTDB): domain Bacteria; phylum Pseudomonadota; class Alphaproteobacteria; order Rhodospirillales; family Rhodospirillaceae; genus Caenispirillum. Next base: position 5,371 of record JAEWWF010000382.1, on the reverse strand, counting down.
CACACCCGGCATCATGCGAAAGCGGATGCCCGACGCACCAACGGGGTGGCGATGGAAAAAGCCTGCTTTGCCTCCGGTTGACGGGCGACAAATCATTTGCATACACTCAATCAGGCCCAAGCGCGGAGGACTCCATCATGACCGCCCCCATTCCCCCTGTTTCCGCCCCTTCCCCCGCCCCTGCCCAGGCGCTGGCCGGCCGCCGCGTTGCCGCCGGGCGGGTGTCGCTGACGCCGGAGGTGGATTTCGTCCGCATCCGCTTCGCCGGCGACTCGGGCGACGGCATCCAGTTGACCGGCACCCGCATGGCGGCGTCGTCGGCGCAGTTCGGCAACGATTTCGCCACCTTCCCCGATTATCCGGCGGAAATCCGCGCCCCCGTCGGCACCACCTATGGCGTCTCGGCCTATTCCATCAACATCGGCCAGACGGAAATTCTCACCGCCGGCGACAGCCCCGACGTGCTGGTGGCGCTCAATCCGGCGGCGCTGAAGGTCAATTTGGCCGACGTGCGCGACGGCGGCCTGGTCGTGGTGGACGAAGGCACCTTCACCGACCGCGACCTCAAGAAAGCCGGTTACGACGGCAATCCGCTGGAGGACGGCAGCCTCGGCCGTCACCGGGTGCTGCGACTCGATATTTCGGCGCTGACACTGGCGGCGGTGAAGGACTTCGGCCTCGGCCAGAAGGACGGCCTGCGCTGCAAGAACATGTGGACGCTCGGCCTGGTGCTGTGGATGTTCGGCCGCGACACCAACGCGGTGGAGGCGTGGCTTGGCCGCAAGTTCAAGGACACCGTGCGCGACTCCAACCTCGCCGCCCTGAAGGCCGGCCATGCCTACGGCGAGACCATGGAGCTGAGCGGCGACGTGCGCCGCTTCGACATCCCCGCCGCCCAGGTGGCGCCGGGCACCTACCGCACCGTCACCGGCGCCGAGACGCTGTCGTGGGGCCTGTGGGCGGGGGCGCGGCTGGCCGGGCTGCCGCTGTTCCTCGGCTCCTACCCCATCACCCCGGCGTCCTCCATGCTGCACACCCTGGCGCGCATGAAGGATCGCGGCGTCACCACCTTCCAGGCGGAAGACGAGATCGCCGCCATCTGCGCCGCCATCGGCGCCTCCTACGGCGGGGCGCTCGGCATCACCACCAGTTCCGGCCCCGGCGTGGCGCTGAAGACGGAAGCCATCGGCCTTGCCATCGCGACGGAACTGCCGCTGGTGATCGTCGATGTCCAGCGCGGCGGCCCCTCCACCGGCCTGCCGACCAAGACCGAACAGGCGGACCTGCTGCAAGCGGTTTACGGCCGCAACGGCGACGCCCAGATCCCGGTGATCGCCGCCGCCACCCCCGGCGACTGCTTCCACTGCGCCATCGAGGCGGTGCGGCTGGCCATCCGCCACATGACGCCGGTGATGCTGCTGTCGGACGGCTACATCGCCAACGCGGCGGAGCCCTGGCGCCTGCCGGCCATGGAGTCGCTGACGCCCTTCCCCACCACCTTCCGCACCGATCCGCAGGGCTTCCATCCCTTCCTGCGCGATGCCGACACCCTGGCGCGGCCGTGGGTGAAGCCCGGCACCCCCGGCCTCGCCCATCGCATCGGCGGCATCGAGAAGGATTACGACAGCGGCAACATCTCCTACAGCCCCGCCAACCACCAGCGCATGACCGACGCCCGCATGGGCAAGCTGACGGCCATCGCCCGCGACCTGCCGCCGCTGACCGTCGACCAGGGCGAGCGCGGCGGCGAGGTGGCGGTGGTCGGCTGGGGCTCCACCTACGGCGCCATCCGGGTGGCGGTGGGGCGGGCGCGGGCGGCCGGCAAGGCGGTGTCGCACATCCACCTGCGCCACCTGTGGCCGCTGCCGCCGGACCTCGGCGACCTGCTCGCCGGCTTCCGCCATGTGGTGGTGCCGGAACTGAACACCGGCCAGTTGGCGACCCTGCTGCGGTCGGAACTGCTGCGCGACGTGCGCTCGCACACCAAGGTGCAGGGCCAGCCCTTCAAGGTGGCGGAAATCGCCGCCGTTCTCGCCTCCCTGACGGAGTGACCGCCATGGGCATCCAGAGCGATACCCCCCGCCTCCTCACCGACAAGGATTTCGCCTCCGACCAGGACGTGCGCTGGTGCCCCGGCTGCGGCGATTACGCCATCCTGAAGGCGGTGCAACGCACCCTGCCGCAGATCGGCGCCACGCCCGACACCACCGTCTTCGTCTCCGGCATCGGCTGTTCGTCGCGCTTTCCCTATTACATGGCGACCTATGGCTTCCACACCATCCACGGCCGCGCCCCGGCGGTGGCATCGGGCCTCAAGATCACCAACCCCGACCTCGACGTCTGGGTGGTGACCGGCGATGGCGACGGGCTGTCCATCGGCGGCAACCACATGCTGCACGCCCTGCGGCGCAACATCGACCTCAACATCCTCTTGTTCAACAACGAGATTTACGGCCTGACCAAAGGCCAGTACTCGCCCACCTCGCCCTGCGGCACCCGCTCGCCGTCCAGCCCCGGCGGTTCCATCGACGCGCCGCTGGTGCCTTGTGTCTTCGCCCTGGGGGCCGGGGCGCGGTTCGTGGCGCGCGGCGGCGACACCCTGCTCAAGCAACTGCCTGAGGTGCTGAAGCGCGCCCACGCCCACAAGGGCGCGTCCTTCGTGGAAATCCTCCAGAACTGCGTCATCTACAACCCCGGCGCCTTCGATGCCATCACCGACAAGAAAACGGCCCCCGACACGGTTCTGTTCGTCGAGCACGGCAAGCCCATGCTGTTCGGCAAGGACGGTCGCAAGGGTCTGGTGCGCAGCCCCGACGGCTTCGGCCTGGCGGTGGCGACGGTGGGCGAGGACGGCGTGAGCGAGACCGACGTGCTGGTCCACGACGAGACCAACCGCCTGCTCGGCATGGCGCTGGCGGCCCTGCGGCCGCCGCTGTTCCCCATGGTGATGGGGGTGATCCACTGCGCCCCGGGCGACCGCTTCGAGTCCGCCTGTCGGGCGCCGGACGTGCCAGCCGGGGACGACGCGGCGGCCGACATCATGGCGCTGCTGCACGCCGGCGACACCTGGACCGTCCCGTGAGGGACGGCCAGCGCCGCCGGTCATGCAACGCGCATATAACGGTCAGCCGGTTATGAACCAGCCGGCCTGCACCTGCTCCCGCGTCACGCCGAGCAGGGTGATGGTGTCGCCGTCGGCGAACACCACCATCGCCTCGCCGCTGGCCGTCGCCCCGATGCTGTAGGCGCGGCCGGCGGCGATGTGCAGCCGGTCGCCCGCGGCGGCCGAGAAGTCGGTGATGACGTCGTGGCCGGTCGCCGCGGCGCCGAACACGAACAGGTCGGCGCCGAGGCCGCCGGTCAGGGTGTCATTGCCGCGATCGCCGCTCAACACGTCGTCGCCCTGACCGCCGTACAGCCGGTCGTCATCCTGGCCACCGTACAGGGTGTCGTTGCCGACGTTGCCATAGAGCACGTCCGCCCCTTGGTTGCCGTAGAGCACGTCATCACCGATGTTGCCGTGCAGGGTGTCGTTGCCCAGGTTGCCGTGCACGGCATCGCCGCCCTGGCCGCCGTGCAATACGTCCTGGCCCTGGCCGCCATAGAGCTGGTCATCGCCGACATTGCCATAGAGCACATCATCGCCGATGTTGCCGTAAAGCACGTCGCGGTCATCGCCGCCCGACAGGGTATCGTTGCCGCCATCGCCGGAAATCCGGTCGTTGCCGCCGAGGGAACCGACCACGTCGTCGCCGCCGCCGCCAAACAGGGTATCGTCGCCGGCGCCGAGCACCATCACCTGGGCACCATCGTCACCGACCGCGAACTGGTTGCCGGCGCCGCCGGTGACCTCCGCATCGCCGATGACGGCGACGAAGGCGGCATTGTCCACCGTCACCACCGTTCCCGGCGGCAGGCCGCGCGTGTCGAGGATCAGCGCCTCGCCACCGACACCGCCGCCGCTGATGACGATGGGGGAGCCCGGGGGCTGGTCGCCGGGGGCGGTGAGCGTCACCGTCCGCACCAGCAGCGTGGCGGAGGGCGGCAGTCCGGTGAAGAAGGCGGACGAGGTGGACACCAGCGGCTCGCTGCGGCCGGTATCCTGCTCCAGCGCCGTCATGCTGGCGGAGGCCGCCGTCAGGGCGCTGTCGCGGCCGGCCGGGCTCTGCGGCCCGCTGACACTGAGCCCGACGCCCGGCGGCAGGGTGGCGGTCACCGGGGTGCCGGTCGATCCGGCGCCGGTCAGCGACACCGACACCGGCGCCGTGCCGGTCGGGGCGGAAACGGTCATGCTCAGGGTCGGCACGCCGTCAACGGTGGTGATGGTCGTCCGCACCGTGGAGGAGCCGATGGTCTCGGTGGTGGTACCGTCGCCGCCTCCGGGGCCAGGGGCCGGACCAGGGCCGGGCCCTGGTCCGGGCGCGGGATCCGGCGTGGAAACGACCACGATATCGGTGCCGCTCAGCGACAGATCGTCGGCCGAGACGCTGCCGGCCACATGCAGGACCAGATCGGCGACACCGGCAACACCGTCCGTATCGAGGTAAAGGGCGGTGACGCCGCCCACCGTCTGTCCGATCTGGACCGAGCCAACGGCGACATTGCTCCCGTCGCCGGCATTGATGCTGCCGGAGAAGGTCGCCCCGCCGACGCGGATGACGTCGCCGGCGGCAAGATCGGCGAGAGTGTCGGCGCCGTTGTCGCTGCCGGCGGCGAACAGGAAGACATCGTTGCCGTCGCCGCCGGTGAGGGTATCGTTGCCCAGACCGCCGACCAAGGTGTCGGCGCCGTCACCCCCGACGAGGGAATCGGCACCGTCGCCCCCCCTCAGCACATCGTCGCCAAGGCCGCCGATGAGGGTGTCGGCACCGTCGCCGCCGTCGAGGGAATCGGCGCCGTCGCCGCCGTCCAGCACATCGTCGCCGAGGCCGCCCGCCAGGGTGTCGTCACCAAGGCCGCCCATCAGGGTATCGGCCCCGTCGCCGCCGTCGAGCCTGTCGTCGTCGGCGCCACCATCCAGGGAATCGTCGCCCTCTCCCCCCAGCAGGGAGTCTGCCCCGACGTCACCCAGCAGGGTGTCGTTGCCAAGGCCACCAACCAGCGTGTCGGCGCCGTCGCCACCGTTCAGGGAATCGGCTCCCTCGCCGCCATCCAGCAGGTCGTCATCAGCGCCGCCGACGAGGGTGTCGTCACCGAGGCCGCCGGTGAGAGTATCGGCACCCTCGCCGCCGTCCAGCACGTCGTTGCCAGTGCCGCCCTCCAGGGTATCCGCCCCCGCGCCGCCGAGCAGCGTGTCGGCACCCTCGCCACCCAACAGCGTGTCGGCCCCGTCGCCCCCGTTCAGGGAGTCAGCGCCGTCGCCGCCGTCGAG
>JAEWWF010000114.1 GCA_023396465.1 Pseudomonadota bacterium | reverse complement strand
GCTACATCGACGACGTCATCATGCCGCACAACACCCGCAAGCGCATCTGCCGCTCGCTCGCCATGCTGCGCGACAAGCAGCTGGAAAACCCGTGGCGCAAGCACGGCAACATTCCGCTGTAATCGCGCTCCGATCGAGCTGAGGAGTATGGGGAGCCACCAAGACACCAAGTACACCAAGAAGGCGGTGCCTGCCGCACTGGATGCTGTGGCTCGGCAAACGGTGGATGCCGCCTTCAAAGTTCATTCGACGCTTGGGCCTGGCCTGCTTGAATCCGTTTATGAACAGTGCCTGTGCCACGAGTTGGAGAAGCGGGGGCTGATGTCCCAGAGACAGGTCCCGCTGCCGCTGTATTACGACAGCCTGCGAGTGGACAACGCGTTCCGCGTTGATGTTCTGGTCGAGGATGTGGTGATCGTTGAAGTCAAGGCGACGGAGAAATCCAATCCGTTGCACGAGGCCCAACTGCTGACCTACCTGCGCCTCAGCGGGCGCCGCATCGGGCTTCTGATCAACTTCAACGTCCTGCTCATCCGCGACGGCATTCGCCGGCTTATCGTCTAGGTGCGGTTTCTTGGTGTACTTGGTGTCTTGGTGGCCCACCCCTTGACTGGCGTGGACGCCGCTCCGACGAGGGGATAGTAGAGAATGTTCAAGAATATCCTGATCGCCAACCGCGGCGAGATCGCCTGCCGCGTCATGAAGACGGCCCGCAAGATGGGCATCAAGACGGTCGCCGTGTACTCCGATGCCGACCGTGACGCCCTGCATGTGCAGATGGCCGACGAGGCGGTGCATATTGGGCCGCCACCGTCCGCCCAGTCCTACCTGCTGATCGACAAGATCGTGCAGGCCTGCGTCGATACCGGCGCCGAGGCCGTCCACCCGGGCTACGGCTTCCTGTCGGAGAACCAGGCCTTCCAGAAGGCGCTGGCGGAGAAGGGCATCACCTTCATCGGTCCCGACGCCCACGCCATCTACGCCATGGGCGACAAGATCGAGTCCAAGAAGCTCGCCAAGGAAGCCGGTGTGTCCACCGTTCCCGGCTACATGGGCGTCATCAAGGACTCGGCCGAGGCCGTGAAGATCGCCGAGGAAATCGGCTACCCGGTGATGATCAAGGCCTCGGCCGGCGGCGGCGGCAAGGGCATGCGCCTTGCCCGCAACAGCGCCGAGGCCAAGGAAGGCTTCGAGTCCGCCACCAACGAAGCGCGGTCTTCCTTCGGTGACGACCGCGTCTTCATCGAGAAGTTCATCGAGCAGCCGCGCCACATCGAAATCCAGGTGCTGTCCGACGGCGACAACTGCATCTACGTCGGCGAGCGCGAGTGCTCCATCCAGCGCCGGCATCAGAAGGTGATCGAGGAGGCGCCGTCGCCCTTCCTCGACGAGGCCACCCGCAAGGCCATGGGCGAGCAGGCGGTGGCGCTGTCCAAGGCGGTGAACTACAAGTCGGCCGGCACGGTCGAGTTCATCGTCGACAGCAAGCGCAACTTCTACTTCCTGGAAATGAACACCCGCCTCCAGGTGGAGCATCCGGTGACCGAACTGGTGACCGGCCTCGATCTGGTGGAATGGATGATCCGTATCGCCGCCGGCGAGAAGCTCAGCGTCCAGCAGTCGGACGTGAAGCTGAAGGGGTGGGCCATGGAGTCCCGCATTTACGCGGAAGACCCCTACCGCAACTTCCTGCCCTCCACCGGCCGTCTGGTCCGCTATCTGCCGCCGGCCGAGAGCGACACCGTGCGCGTCGACACCGGCGTCTATGACGGCGGCGAGATCAGCATGTTCTACGATCCGATGATCGCCAAGCTGGTCACCTATGGCGCCGACCGCCAGCTTGCCATCGCCCACATGCGCAAGGCGCTGGACGAGTTCTACATTCGCGGTGTCAGCCACAACATTCCCTTCCTCGCCTCGCTGATGAGCAAGCAGCGTTTCGTGGATGGGCGGCTGACCACCAACTTCATCGCCGAGGAATACCCCAACGGCTTCTCCGCCACCGACCTGCCGGCCGAGGATCCGACCGTGCTGGTGGCGGTGGCGGCGGTCATCAACCGTCTGCACGCCGATCGGGCGGCGATGGTCACCGGCCAGTTGCCAGGGCACGAGATGCACATCCGCGCTGATTGGGTGGTGCGTCTGAACGACGATTATTATCCGGTGCATGTGGAGCGCGCCACCGACGGCGAGCACTACGAGGTCCGCATCGACGGCGCCCCTTATCCGGTGGTCACCGATTGGACGTTCGGCGAGGCGCTGTTCCAGGGCACCGTCAAGAACCGTCACGTCACGGTGCAGGTCGATGCTCTCGGCACCGGCTTCCGCCTGTTCCACAACGGCGCCCAGGCCATTGCCGTGGTCTATACGCCGAAGGGCGCCGAACTGGCCAAGCTGATGCCGAGGAAGGAGCCGCCGGACCTGTCGCGCTTCCTGCTGTCGCCGATGCCGGGTCTGCTGGTGTCGGTGGCGGTCGCCGAGGGCCAGGAGGTGAAGTCGGGCGAGACCCTGGCGGTGGTCGAGGCCATGAAGATGGAGAACGTGCTGAAGGCCGAACAGGACGGCACGGTGAAGAAGATCCACGCCCAGCCGGGCGCCTCGCTGGCGGTCGATCAGATCATCATCGAGTTCGAGTGAGACAGACCGTTCCGCCGCGACTTGACCTTTTCGTCCGGTCGCCGTAAGGGATGACCACCAGTCCGCGAGAAAGCCCTGTCGGGGGTGCCTGACAGGGCTTTCCGCTTTATATGACGGCCTGCGCACCGACATGACAGGCCGACCGTGGAGGAGGCACCGATGACCAAGACCGAGATCGCCCGCGTCCAGGACTACCTGCGCCGCACCTTCGGCAACGCCGCCATCACCATTGCCGCGCCCAAGAAGGCCGGCCAGCCGGTGGAAGTGTTCTGCGGCGAGGAGTTCATCGGCGTGCTGCACCGGGACGAGGAAGACGGCGAGGTCTCCTTCGACCTGCACATGACCATCCTCGACATGGATCTGCCGCCGGCCCCGCGCGGCTGATCACGACGGAGCACCGGCGATGGCGTCGGGCTACGATTTCTATCTCCGCCACCTGCGTTTCATGGCCCGCACCACCGCCCACGGCGACCCGGCGGTGGCGGCGATGATGGACCGGTTGCGCCTGGTGGCCGACGGCCTGGCGGCTAACGGCGACCGCTATGTGGTGGAGGGCCGCCATTTGCGCCTGACCGCACGGGCGCTGGCGGGGCTCGCCGGCTTTCTGCAACAGCAAATCCTGCCCGAGGTGGTGGCCGCCGGAAATCCGGTGGGGGAGCGTCAGGTGCGTTGGGTCATCGACACGTCCATGGAAACCATGGCAGCCCTGATGATCCACGCCGAAACCACCGCCGACCGGGACGACTACACCGTCGTGCTGCCGCCGCCGCCGGTTTGAGGGTCGGCGGGACACCCCGGCCGAGGGGCGGAACGACAGTTTCCGGCGTCGCCGTAATGCCTCAGGCGCCGATCATCAGGGCGGGGTCGCGCAGCGGCGTGGGGGTGCTGCTGCGCAGCAGGCCGACGATGCCGTCCACCGCCTCGGCCACCGAGGCGGCAACGGTGCCGTCGTCCGTTTCGGCGGCGCGATCGGCCAACGGCACCAGACCGCTGCTGCCGACCCGCATCACCACCGGCCAGACCTGACCGTCGCCGGTGAAGAATTCGATCTGCCCGTCCTCACGGTCGGGGCCGATGACGAATACCGGCTTGGCGTCGATCCCCTGTTCACTGAAGCGCAGCCGCAGATGGGCGATGATCTCCTGCGGAACAACATGCTGGCTGGTCATCGTGCATCTCCTGAAACGTGTGCTCGCGGCAGTCTCTCCACTTACGCCGTCAGAGGAAAGCGAAGGTTTTCCTACTCACCTTCATCTCGCCACCTGCGCCCAAAGTTTACCCGGCCGATCGGCCGCATTCCAGGCGCTGGTTTGGGGGGCGGCCGGCCCGCGCGGGCGCTGATGGACCGCGTCGGCGGTCATCATCAGGCACGGCCAACCAGCGGTGCGGAAGCCATGGGGTGTGCCTCCGTCCCTGGATGCGGCGGATGGTGGTGGCTGTCCAGGCGGGCCGCCCACGCGATGGGGTCATGAAGGGCTGCGACGACAGCCGCCGGCGGTGTTTCGCCGTGGTGGTCAGAAACAGCCGAGGCCGCCGCCGTTGAGGAATACCAGCAGGCCCCAATCGCTCCACAGGGCGAGACCGCCGACCAGCGCCACCGCCAGCACGGCGGCGCCGATCCAGGGCGCGGCGCGGGAGGGCAGGGAGCCGGTCATGGCGCCGCGGTCTCCGCCCGGTCGAGGGTTTCCACCGCCCGCACCGCCGCTTCGTGCAGGTCGTGCTGGCCGGCGCGGCGGAACAGGTCGGCGGCATGCTGGAACGACTTGCGGGCCTGCTTGGGATTGCGCCCGGCCTCGATCTCGCCCAGTTCCATCAGCATTTCGGCCTCGCCCTCCAGATGGCCGGCACCGGCGTAGAGCTTGCAGGCGCGGCGGAAGGCGTCGTAGGCGGCATCCTCGTCACCCAGCGAGCGCAGCAGCAGGCCGAGGCCGCCGGTGGCTTCCGCCTCGTCCAGCGGGTCGCCGTTTTCGGCGAAGCGGTCGATGGCGCCTTCGAGCATCTCGTGCGCCCGGTCGGGCTTGCCGAGCACCTGGTAGAGGTTTCCCAGCGCCTTCATGGCATGGGCCTCGCCCAGGGTGTCGCCTGCTTGGCCGTAGAGGGCGCGGGCGTGGGTGTAGTGCATGACGGCATCGTCGTCGCGCTTTTCCAGGCCGCGGGCGATGTGGCCGATCTGCATGTTGGCGAGCGCCTGCCCCGACAGGTCGCCGGCGGCGCTGTAAAGCTCGATGGCCGCCTGGAAGCACTCCACCGCCTCGCGGGAGGTTTCCTCCATGCGGTGGAGCAGGCCGAGACGCATGAGCACCGCCGCTTGATGACCCTGTTCCCCCGACGGCGCCAGCAGCTTGCGGGCCTCCACATAGGCATCGCGGGCGGATGCCAGATGGTCGGCGTCCAGGTCCATGTCGCCCAGCAGGATCAGCGCCGAGGCTTCGCCGTCGGCATCCCCGGCTTCGTGATAGTGGAGGCGGGCACGGCGGGCGGCTTCGGCGGCGCGCTGACGGTCGCCCTCGACCCAGTGCTGTTCGGCTTCTTCCAGAGCCTTGTTGCCTTTGTCCTGGGGCATGACATCCTCCCACGCCTCGGCGTCGTTTTTTGTGTGTCGGAACGTCATTATACCCGAAGCGGCAGCGATGTGCTGCCCATTGCCGTGGAAAATGACAACGAGGTGACGCCCATGTTCCCCATGCCGCCCCATCGTGAAACCGTGCCGGCCGCCTGGACCGACTACAACGGCCACATGAACGTCGCCTACTACGTGCTGGCGTTCGATCATGCCACCGACAGCTTCCTGGACGCCGCCGGCCTTGATGCCGGGTGGCGGGAGCGCGAGCAGCGCTCGGTCTTCGTGGTGGAGACCCATGTCACCTACCATCAGGAAGTGTTGGAGGGGGCGCTTCTGCGCATTCAGCCACGGGCGCTCACGGTGGGCAATGCATCGCTGCGGCTGTTCCACACCATGCACCATGACGGGGACGGCTTCCTCGCCGCCACCAACGAGGTGATGCTGGTGCAGGTGGATCTGGTCAGCCGCCGGTCGGTCCCGTGGGAGGAGGAGGTGCGCCAGCGTCTGCAAGCCCTTGCCGATGCCGATAGCGGTCCGTGGCCGGAGCAGGCCGGACGAGGCATAGGCCAGCGCTAGGTATTTTTCGGCGGCGGCCGAAATCGCCGCGTGACGACGGCGGAAAAGGGCGTAATACTTCCGCCATAGCACTTGCGGGACGTGGGGTTCATGCAGTTCGCACATTCCAAGGAGCGGGCGGCCGCCGTGGCCGCCGCCGCGCTGTCGCGCATGGCGGCGCTCGGCGTCGCGCCGACGCCCAACAATTATCTGTTGTGGTATGCCTACGAGGCGGACGGCTTGCCCGACCTGCGGCGCGAGGTCGACCGTCTGCTGGCCGATCACACGGCGTTCGCGCCCGACGTTTGCGAATCGCTCTATCAGCGCCACTTCACCGCCGTAGATCGACGTGACGGTCTGGACGATGCGTCCCGGCGGCTGGAGGAGACCATCGCCAGCGTGTCCTACGCGGTCGGTACCGCCGAGCAGGGGGCGGCCGATTACAGCCGCACCCTGGCCGGCTTCGTGGAGGATGTGCGCAGCCCGGAACGGGTGGGGCATGCCCTGGCCTCCGTGCTGGCCGAAACCCGTCGCATGGCGGAGTTGAACCGCGCCCTGGAGCATCAACTGAGCGAAAGCCGCAACGAGGTCTCGCAACTGCGCCGCACCATGACGGTGCTGGAGGAGGAGGCCAGCGTCGACGGCTTGACCGGCATCGCCAACCGCCGGGTGTTCGAGCGCATCCTGACCGAAACGGCGGCACAGGCCCAGACCGGTGGTGGTTTCCTCAGCCTGCTGATGGTCGATATCGACCACTTCAAGGTCTTCAACGATACCCACGGTCACTTGCTGGGCGATCAGGTGTTGAAGCTGGTGGCACGATCGCTGGTGGACACGGCGGGGAAGGACGACACCGCCGCCCGTTACGGCGGCGAGGAATTCGCCGTCATCCTGCCGGGATCGACCCTGGCGGCGGCCAAGACGGTGGCCGAGCGGATCCGCGAGACCGTGGCCGCCCGGCGCATCGTCAACCGCCGCACCAATCAGGACATGGGCCGCGTCACCCTGTCCATCGGCGTGGCGGAGCTTTCCCTTGGCGAATCGTTGACCGCCTTCGTCCAGCGCGCCGACGAGGCGCTCTATGCCGCCAAGCGGGCCGGCCGCAACCGCGTCATGACCCAGACCGAACTGGAACGGCAGAGCGCCTGAGCCGCTTCTAAACTCCCGCCGTCGTCAGTTGCGCCAGGATGGCGGCGATCCAGGCATCCTTGCCGGCCTGCATCATGGGGCTCGGGTGGGCATAGGCGAGCGGCCCTTCCGGCGCCCGCACCCCGACCAGCGGCCGCCCGGCGAGTGCCGTCAGACAGTGTTCCGCCAGCGGGAACAGCGCCTTGTGCCGCCCCCAGCCGAGGATCACCGGCGGCGAGCCGGCCGCCGGGCCGACGTGGCGCAGCAACTCGTCGCGGCGGGCCGGGCTCCACAGCGAATGGCCGCTGCCGCCGGGCAGCCCGGCCAGCGCCTGGACGTGGCGGAACAGGGCCGGGCTCTTGGTTTCCCGCAGGTCGGACAGGTTGAGCACGCGGGCATGGCGCCAGCCGCGCGCCGCCATCACCTTCATGATCTGGTATTGGGTGGTGTCGGGGATGGTCGGCACCAGCCGCCGCACGCCGGCGATGGCCGCCACGTCGGCCACCTGCGGCGGCACGAAGCCGCCGTCGGTGCTGCGCGACGATCCGGGGTTCATCATCACCACCAGCAGGTCGGGGCGGCGGTCGAGCACCGGCGACGGATCGCCGGCCGGCACCAGCTCGTGGGCGATCAGCTCCAGCACCGAGCGGCAGGACCACACCGCGCCGCCCAGCGGCAGGTCGTAGAACAGCCCGTGGACGGCGAAGCGGGCCTTGCAGTCGGCGGCCCGGAGGGCCTGGGTGGCGGCAACGTCGAGCATGGCGGCGGCGGCCTCGCCTTAGCCCATCAGCGCCAGCGGCCGGCAGGCTTCCGCCAGCCAGTGCAGGGCGTCGGGCTCGCCGGCCAGCAGCGGCGCCAGGGTGTGGTGGACGCGGCGGTGATAGGCGTCGATCCACGCCACCTCTTCCGAGGTCAGCAGCGCCGGTTCGATGAGCAGGCGGTCGATGGGCACCAGGGTCAGGGTCTCGAAGCCGAACATGGGCCGCTCGGCGCCCTCGATCTCGCGCCGCTCCACCGCCACCAGGGCCTCGATGCGGATGCCGTAGGCGCCGGTCTTGTAGTAGCCGGGTTCGTTGGACAGAATCATGCCCGGCTTCAGGGCAATGGTGTTGGGCAGCTTGCTGATGCGCTGCGGTCCTTCGTGGACCGACAGGTAGCTGCCGACGCCGTGGCCGGTGCCGTGGTCGTAGTCGAGCCCGTCCCGCCACAGCGGCAGGCGGGCCAGGACGTCCAACTGACTGCCGGTGGTGCCGTCGGGGAAGACGGCGGTGGCGAGCGCGATGTGACCCTTCAGCACCAGGGTGAAGCGGCGGCGTTCCTCCGGCGCGGCGGCGCCGACCGACAGGGTCCGGGTGACATCGGTGGTGCCGTCCAGATACTGTGCCCCGGAATCGAGCAGAAACAGCTGCCCCGGCTCCACCCGCCGGCTACTGGCCGGGGTGACGCGGTAGTGGACGATGGCGCCGTTGGGGCCGGCCCCGGCGATGGTCGGGAAGCTGAGACCACGGTAGAGGTCGCCGGCGGCGCGGAAGCTCTCCAGAGTGTCGGAGACGGTGAGTTCGTCCAGATGCCCCTTCGGTGCCTCCTGCGCGAACCACGCCAGGAAGCGGACCATGGCGGCGCCGTCGCGGCGATGGGCGGCGCGGGTGCCGTCCAGTTCCACCGCGTTCTTGCACGCCTTGGGCAGGGCGCAGGGGTCGGCGGCGCGTTGCAGGCTGGCGCCGGCCGCTTCCAGCCGCGCCCGCACCGCATCGGGGGCGACACCGGCATCCAGCCGCACGGTGGCCCCGGTGGCGCCCAGGCGGTCGAGGGCGGCGGGCAGGTCGGCGGGCTCGCGCAGGGTGACAGCGGCACCCAGGTGGGCGCGGGTCTCGGCCGCCACCTTGCGGCCGTCCATGAACAGGTCCACCCGTGGCGGCTCGCCGCAGTGGACGATGGCATAGCCGAGCGGGAAGGGGGCGCAGGGCACGTCGCCGCCGCGAATGTTGAGCAGCCAGGCGAGGCTGTCCGGCGTCGTCAGCACCACCGCGTCAGCCTTGTCGCGGCGCACGGCGGCGGCGATCTCGGCCAGCTTGTCGGCGGCGTCGCAGCCGGCGAACTCGGCCGGGTGCGGCACCACCGGCGCCAGCGGCGGACCCGGACGGTCGATCCACACGGCATCGAGCGGGTTGTCGGCCAGCGCCACCACCTCCGCCCCGGCCTTTTCCGCCGCCCGGCGCAGGCGGGCGACGCCGTCCGGCGTGTGCAGCCAGGGATCGTAGCCGAGCCGCGTGCCCGCCGGCAGGCTGGCGGCCAGCCACTGCTCCAGCGAGGTTTCCGTGGTGTGGACGATGGCGTAGAGCGTCGCGTCCACCTCCGCCGCCGCTTGCAGGGTGTAGCGGCCATCGACGAACACCGCCGCCGTCCCTGGCAGCACCACCGCCGCCCCGGCGCTGCCGGTGAAGCCGGTGAGCCAGGCCAGCCGCTCGGCAT
>JAEWWF010000102.1 GCA_023396465.1 Pseudomonadota bacterium | reverse complement strand
GGATCAGGCGTCCGGGCGCGGCAGCGGCGCGGGCGGAGCGGAGGCGGGCACGGGCACGGGCGGTCATGGCCGTCGTCCCCAGGCCTCGGCGGCGGCCAGCGCCAGGAAGGCCGGGATGGTGCGCAGGTAGCGCGGGCCGAGGCGGCGCGGCTCGGTCGCCAGGCGGAAGGCCCATTCCAGGCCGCCGCGCTGAATCCAGCGCGGCGCCTGCGGTTTCGTTCCGGCGGCGAAATCGAACGCCGCGCCGACGCCGATCATCACCGTCGCCGCCACCCGGTCCCGGTTGGCGTGCATCCACACCTCTTGCTTCGGAGTGCCGAGGCCCACCCACAGCACATCGGCCGGCGCGGCGGCCAGGGCGGCCAGCGCCTCGACATCCTCGCCGGGGCGTGGGCGATGTCCGGTGGGGCGGTGCGGCAGCGGTGCGGCCAGGGTGACGGCGAGGCCGGGATGGCGCCGCTGTAGCGTTTCCGCCGCCGCTGCCGCCACGCCCGGCCCGCCGCCAAGAAAGGCGTGGCGCAGGCCGTGGGCGCGGCCGTGGTCGCACAGGCGGTCGAGCAGGTCGGGGCCATAGACGCGCTCCGCCCGCCGGGCGCCGGCCAGCCGTTGCAGCCATACCAGCGGCATGCCGTCGGCGGTGACCAGTCCGGCGGCGCGGTGAGCCTCGGCCAGGGCGGCATCGTTGCGGGCCCGGACCAGTCCATGAGCGTCACGAACGCAGACGTGCATCGCCCGTCCGGTGGTCGCGGCGGTGAGCAGAAAGGCGATGGCGCCGTCGAACGTCAGGCAGTCCACGGCGGTGCCAAGCAAGGACACCCGGCGATGGTCCGGGGGGTGACTGCCGGCGCTCACGAGGGCCTCCTTCCCGTATGGAGAGATACACGCCTCATGCGGTGTACATGATGATGTGCTACCACGGCGTTAGGCCAAGGCACGGCGGTAACTCGCTCATTCGCAACCGTTCGGGCGATGTTCGCGGTTGTTCGGCAGCCTTTGGGGGCGTGGCTGGATAAGGGCGATCAAAGGTGGTGACGCCTCCCGCGCCGTCACCCCGACTCGACCTGTCGCGGCGCTGGAATGCGGCGCGACTGGGGTGTACTCTGCGCACCTTCCTTCCTCTGTTCTCCCTGCCGCCAGGAGTACCGCTGCCGTGATGCCCGACGAGGCGAAACCCAACGGCTCGCTGTCCCCGTCCTCCGCCGTTCCCGCCCCGATGCCTGCCGCCGCCGCCGCTCCTCTGGCGGTTGGCGCCGAACCGCCGCCGCCCCGCCGTGGCGTCTGGCTGCCATTGACGGCGTCTGTGCTGACCTTGGCCTGGCTCGGCTGGTGCGGCTGGTACGTCACCGAAACGATCGGCTGGGCGGAGCTGTCCAGGCTGGCGCCAGCGGTGTTCGGCGGCTTCGCGGCCGGGGCGCTGCTGCCGGTTGCCTTTCTGTGGATGGTGGTGGCGGTGCTCGACCGTGGCGCCGCCATGCGGCAGGAGGCGGAACTGCTGCGGGCCCATCTGGCGCGGCTGACCTATCCCGATGACGCCGCCAAGGCGCGGGTGGAGGCGGTGACCCAGGCACTCCGCCAGCAGGTGGACATGCTCAACGGCGCCAGCCGTGCCGCCGTCGAGCGGGCGGAGACAGCCCGTGCCGTGCTGGCCGAGGAAGCCCGTGAACTGGGGCGCATCACCGGCCGCGTCGACAGCGAGGCGGGCGGCGCCGCCGAGGCCCTGAAGGCGCAGATCGCGGCGCTTGATGCCCTGGTGACGCGGGCGGAGGCGGTCGGGCGCGATTTGCGCGAGGCGGTGGGCAGCCAGACATCGGCGCTGGAAGGATCGCTCGACAAGGCCGAGGCCGGCGGTGCCCGGCTGGCGGCGGTGATCGAAACCCAGCGGCAGGCCATGGACGACCTCGCCGACAAGACCACCGCCCGGGTGGATGCCCTGGAACACCTTGCCCGGCGCGAGGAGGAAGCGGTCACGCGGGCCGAGAAGGCCGGCGCCACGGTGCGCGAGGCGGCCGAGGCGCTGTCACGCAGCACCGGCGAAACCGTGGCTTCGCTGGCCGACAGCGCCACCCGCATGGAGACATCGGCGGCGCGGGTGACCGACTTGGCGCAACAGGCCAAGGGCGAGGTGGCGGCGGTGGCCGATGCCCTGGATGGCGTCGCCAAGCAGGCGCTGGACCGGACCGATTTGGCGCTGAAGGCGCTCGGACAGGCCCGCGACGGCATGACCCAGGCGGCCACCGATGCGGTGGAACGGCTGTCCGGTGTCGAACACAAGACCTCCGGCTATGCCAACAGCCTGGGCGGCATGGCCCGCGACCTGACGACGGCCCTGGAGCGGGCCGGCGCCACCGCTCTGGAACGGGTGCGCGCCCTTGGCATCGCCACCGACAACATCGGTACCCGTGCCCGCGAGGCCGGCGAGGACGTGCGGGCCCAGACCGACGCCCTGGAGCAGACGGCGGTGCGCGTGCAGCGCCAGACCGGTTCGCTGCGCAGCGGCCTGGAAAAGCAGGTGCAGGAGGTGGATGCCGTCATCACCCGCCTGTCGGAGCAGATCGACAGCGGCCAGAAGGCGCTGGACGGGCAGGTGGAAAGCCTCAAGGCCTCCACTGGCGAGGCGCTGGAGCGTCTGGGGATGCTGACCGAAGGGGTCAAGGGCTCGGCCCGCGAGAGCGACGCCGCCATGGAACGCGCCCGCGAGGCGGCGGCCGCCTTCTCGGACCGCCTCGGTTCCCTGATGGAAACCGCCGGTGCCACCCAACGGACGCTGACCGCTCTGGCCGAGGGCCTGACCGCCGCGCGGGAGCAGGTGGAAACGGCGGCGGTCGGCGCCGACGAGCGGCTGGCCGGTCTCAACACCACCTTCATCGACCGCGCCCGCAAGATCGTCGCCGCCCTCGACAAGGCGCTGGACGAGGTGGTGGGCAACGCCGAACAGCGCGCCCAGACGCTCGGAACCGCCTTCGCCGCCCAGGCGGACAGCGCCCGCGGCGCCGTGGATATCGCTGTCGGGGCGGCGGAAGCCCGTCTCACCGTTGCCGCCGATGCCATCACGGGGCACGCGAGTGCCTTGCAGTCGGTGGTTGACGAGGCGGCGCGGCAGGCCGAACAGCGGGTGGCGCAGCTCAATACCGCCGTTGCCCGCCGCGCCACCGGCCTGCTGGCGCCGGTTGACGAGGCGGCGCGGGCGGTGGAGCAGCGTCTGGCCGGCATCGGAGACGGACTGGAGGCCAAGGCGACGGAATTGGCGGGGGTGGTGGATCGCACCTCCGGCGCCGCCGAGCAGCGCATTCAGGCGCTGATCGCCACCATCGACCGCCAGGGCGACGGGCTGGCGGCGCCGGTGGAGGCCATGGCGGAGCGCATAGAGGGCCGCATGGAAACCCTCGGCATGGACCTCGGCAAGCGCACCCGCTTCCTCACCGAACAGGTGGAAAAGGTGGCGACCGATGCCGAGGAGCGTCTGTTGGGGGCGGCCACCTCGCTTGGCGGCACCGTCTCCAGCCTCGCCCAAGCGGCGGAGCAGGCGGCCGACGCCCTGGCCGCCACCGATAATGGCGTGCGGGAGCGGGCCGAGGTGCTGGCCCAGATCACCGACGCCGCGCTGACCCATATCGGCGACCTCGCCAACAGCATCGACCAGACGGCGCGGCGCCTGCACGACGTGGTGGTCAACGGCTCCACCGCCGTCGGGGAAACGGCGGAGGCGCTGGACAACACCATCGCCACCTACCGTGACCAGACCAAGATCATCGCCGACGAGATGCGGCTGGCGAGCGAAGACTTCCGCGTCCGCTTCCGTGACCTTGGCCGCACCTCCGACGAGGCGATGGAGAAGGTGACGGCGGCGCTGGAATTCATGCGCAGCCAGGCCGACAGCCTCGCCGCCGCCGGTGATCGTCTGTCGGAACAGACGGAGCGGGCCGGAACCGGCTTCGAGAAGCGGGCCGAGGTTCTGGCCCGCATGGCCGATCGGGCGGAGGAAAAACTGCGGTTGCTGGAGGCGCAGCGGGACTCGGCCGACCTGCAACGGTTCCTCAACGGCGCCGTGTTCATCATCGAGCGCCTGCAATCCATCGCCGTCGACATCACCCGCCTGTTCAGTCCGACGGTGGACGAAGACCTGTGGCAACGCTACTACCGGGGTGACACCAGTGCTTTCCTCCGCCACGCCGCGCGGGCGCTCACCCGCCGGCAGGCCGGGCAAATCCGGGAACTGTACGAGGCCAACAGCGATTTCCGCGACTATGTGAACCGCTACCTCAGCGAATACGAAACGCTGCTGCGTGCCAGCCGCCAGACCGACCGCGCCGAGGTTCTGGCGGCCACCCTGACCAGTGCCGACATGGGCAAGCTCTATCTGGTGCTGGCCCGCGCCGTCGGCCGCCAGTTGGAAGGCTGAGGCGGGCAGTCTGCGAACGCAGTTGGGGCCGTTCCGCTATCGGAACGGCCCCAACTGCGTTTCGGAGTGGCCGGAGTGGGGCAAGCCCTGCCGGTCTTCGGCATCTTCGGCGGCCACAACATTTCCGGGGTTGACGTGGCAGCGAACAGTCCTTACCCATAGGGTCATGGCACAGATTCGCGACTTCGTCCTACTGCGACTTATCTGATCCGGCGCACCCCCAGGTGACGCCGGCATCCGTCGTTTCGCAGTCACCATAGGGCAGAGCACCGCCGCCATGATCCCCCACAGTCCCACCGCCATGTCCATCTATGTTGCGCCGT
This sequence comes from Pseudomonadota bacterium, assembly GCA_023396465.1. Classification (GTDB taxonomy): domain Bacteria; phylum Pseudomonadota; class Alphaproteobacteria; order Rhodospirillales; family Rhodospirillaceae; genus Caenispirillum. Next base: position 5,857 of record JAEWWF010000102.1, on the reverse strand, counting down.
ATATCGTCGCGCGGCTTCTGGCGTTGCTACGACTTATCGGCGGCCGTCGGTCCTGACCGCCTGCGGCGCACCGACGGCTGAAGCCGCTTTCTCCACCCATTCCGTTCGCACCGCCGAAGAGACGCGAGACAAGACGATGAAGGTCGATCCCACCACCAAGTACCGCCCGTTCCAGCCGGTAACCCTGACCGACCGCACGTGGCCGAACAACACCATCACCCGGCCGCCCCTGTGGTGCGCCGTCGATCTCCGCGACGGCAACCAGGCGCTGGTCGAGCCCATGGGCGCCGACCGTAAGCTGAAGATGTTCACCCTGCTGGTGGAGATGGGCTTCAAGGAGATTGAGGTCGGCTTCCCCGCCGCCTCGCAGACCGATTTCGACTTCCTGCGCCTGCTCATCGACGAGGGTCGCATCCCCGCCGATGTCACCATCCAGGTGCTGACCCAGGCGCGCGAAGACCTGATCGCCCGCACCTTCGAGGCCATCGACGGGGCGCCGCGCGCCATCGTCCACCTCTACAACTCCACCAGCGAGTTGCAGCGACGGGTGGTGTTTGGCCTGGACCGCCAGGGCATCATCGACCTGGCGGTGAAGGGCGCCAAGCTGGTCCACGGCCATGCCGAGGCCGCCCGCGCCCGCGGCGCCGACATCGTGCACGAATACTCGCCGGAAAGCTTCACCGGCACCGAACTGGACTTCGCCGTCGACATCTGCAAGGCGGTGATGGAGGTGTGGCAGCCGACGCCGCAGCGCCGCGTCATCCTCAACCTGCCGGCCACCGTCGAGATGTCGTCGCCCAACGTCCACGCCGATCAGGTGGAGTGGTTCTGCCGCCACCTGCCCAACCGCGATTGCGCCATCATCTCGGTCCACCCGCACAACGACCGCGGCTGCGCCGTCGCCGCCGCCGAACTCGCGGTCATGGCCGGCGCCGACCGTGTCGAGGGCACCCTGTTCGGCAATGGCGAGCGCACCGGCAACGTCGATCTGGTGACGCTGGGCATGAATCTGTTCAGCCAGGGCGTCGATCCCGGCATCGACTTCTCCGACATGAAGCGCATCGTCGAGATCGCGGAAGAGTGCAACCGCATGCCGGTTCACCCGCGCCACCCGTGGGCCGGCGAACTGGTGTTCACGGCGTTCTCGGGCAGCCATCAGGACGCCATCAACAAGGGCCTGAAGGCCATGCGCGCCAGCAATCAGCCGGTGTGGGAAGTGCCCTACCTGCCCATCGACCCGGCCGACATCGGCCGCACCTATGAAGCCGTCATCCGCGTCAACAGCCAGTCGGGCAAGGGCGGCGTGGCGCATGTGCTGGAGCGCGACTTCGACCTCAAGATCCCGCGCGGCATGCAGGTGGAATTCGCCAAGGTGGTGCAGCAACTGGCCGACCGCACCGGCGAGGAACAGACGCCGGACCTCATCTGGCGGGCCTTCCAGGGAGCCTATCTGGCCGACGGCGGCCGCTTCGGCTTCATCGAGCACCGCACCGTGCCGCTGGGCGAGGGCGAGGGCGGCAAGCGGGCGCTGACGGCGCGCATCCTCGACAATGGCGCCGGCAAGTCCATCGAAGGGCAGGGCGCCGGCCCCATCGACGCCCTGGTCGACGCCCTCGGCCGGGCCTGCGGCGTGCGGGTGAAGGTGGAGGACTACAGCGAGCACGCCATCGGCCGTGGCTCCGACGCCCAAGCCGCCGCCTATGTCTGCGTCACCGACGAAACCGGCCGCAGCCGTTGGGGCGCCGCCATGGACCGCAACATCGTGGTCGCCTCGCTGAAGGCGGTGTTGAGCGCCATCAACCGCGGCGAAGCCGCGAAGTAAGCCAGGGGGAGCGGCCATCGCCGGGCCGGCGCGGCCGCTCCACTCCCTCCGGAGAGACACCGACATGAACAGCAACTGCGTGACGGTCCGCTTGCCGGACTGGATGATGACGGCCGTCCAGGATTTGGCGGCGGACCGTCAGATGACCCTGGAACAGTTCGCGGTGACCGCCGTGCTGCACAAGATCGCCGCTGAAACCACCGCCGAGGATTTTCTCCGCCGCCGCTTCGGCGATCGCGCCTTCACGGCGGTGCTGGGGGAGTGACGGCTACCGGCAGGTGCTGAAGCGGCCCGTGTCGACGTGGAAGTGGTCGGCGTGGGCGGCGTTGTAGTCGGGGCCGAGCACCACGTCGAAGTAACGGCAGGCGCCGTCCCGCACCCGGCGGAGGAAGCGGCCGCGCGCGCCATCGTCGTCCCAATGCCGGCGGACGCTGACGGTGCGGCCGTCGGACAGGGTCAGGCTGGCGATGTCGAGGGCGTTGGCCGTCGCGTGCTCGCTGCGGCGGGCGGAACCGGCGATGTTGCGGCAGACGTGGGTGCCGTAGTGGCCGATGCCTGTCACGTCCGCCCCCATCTCGGCGCGGGCCGCCGGTTGCAGCTCGTGCCGTTCAAACAGGGCCCAGGCGACGGCCAGGCGGCAGGTGGCGGTCAGCGGTTCGCCGATGTCGGGGCCGGCGTCGGTGAGGCGCACCGCATCGGTGAGGCCGCAGCCGACGTCCGAGGATCGGTCGGGAAGAGGTGTCCAGGTCAGATCGCTGCTGGCGAGGGCGGCCCGGCACAGGTCGCCGTCGTGTTCCAGCAGCCCGAGCTTGAAGGGGGTGAGGACGCCGGGCGGCGCGGTCACGTCCAGCGGTGCCCAGGGATTCCAGCGGTCGGGCACCACCACGTCGCCCCGCCACACCGCAAGGCCAAGCCCGACGGCGACAAGCAGGACGGCGAGGAAGAGAAAGCGGGTCATCCGGTCCGGGTCAGGCAGTGATCACCGCACCAGATACGACAGAACCATGGTGCTGGTAAGGCAACGCCTGCGCCGGCCGGGGGCTTCGTCACGGATGCGAGAGGGCCTCCGGTGCGGCCTCCGCCGGACGCCGCACCGGAGGACAGGATCGCGAGGCGGGCTTACTTCCGCAGGCCCTGGCGATAGCCCTGTTCCATCTGGTTGACGACTTGCTCCGTCCGCGCGGCGGCGGCCTCGGCGCGTTCGGCGGCGGCGGCGGCGCGTTGGGCTGCCTGGGCGGCGGCGGTGCTGGACTGGCCGACCTGCTGGTGGCTGGTGCCGATGGTGCCATCGGTTTCACTGGCGTTGGCGCAGGCGGCCAGCAGGGCCACGGCGGCGACGGAGAAAAGGACGCGCATGAAGAGACTCCTTTGCAATCGCTTGAACGGCAAGGGAGTAAACGGTTGAACGCCCCAGCCGTCGCCCGCTGGCGGCGCGCTCTTCGGGACGCGGCGCACGTCTTCCGATCAATCGGCTGGGTCCCGCGGGTGGTGAGCCGCGGCGCCGCGCTGGTCAGGTCAGCCACGCCCGCCGGGCATGCGCTCGACCACGGCGTCGATGTCGAGGCCGCAGACGTCATAGCCGCGCTTGAAGTCGACCATGTGCTTGTGCATCCACAGCCGCGCCGTTTCCACGTCGCGCGCCTTCAGGGCGTCGACGATGTACTGGTGCGCCTGCACCACCCGCCGGCCGGCGACGGCGCTGGTTTCCGGCTGCTCGAACAGCACCTTGACGGCGGGGTAGAACAGCAGCGAGATCGGCTCGCGGGCGAGCAGCAGGGCCTTGTTACCGGTCATCTCCGCCACCAGGGCGTGAAACTCCACGTCCAGTTGGGTGAGCGGCGTGCCGGCATCGAGCGCCGCCTTCATTTCCCACAGATTGCGCGACAGCGCCTCCAGTTCCGCTTCGGAAGCGCGCTGGCAGGCGTCGATGGCGGCATGGGGTTCCAGCACCATGCACACTTCCCACAGCTCGCGGAAGGTGACGCGCTGCATGACCATGGCGCGGGAGACGCGCGGCGCCAGTTCGGTGTAATGCGGCAGGTTGACGTGCAGCCGGCGCCCGGCCTCGCGCCGCACCAGGCCGGATTGCTCCAGCAGACGGATGCCTTCACGCACGGTGGATCGGTTGACGCCGAACTGCTCGGCCAGGGCGGTTTCGGTCGGCAACTGGTCGCCTTCCTTCAGGCGGCCGCTGAGGATTTCCTTCTCGATGGCCTCGTACACCACCTTATAGGCGGGGGAAACCTCAAGGCGTGCAAAGGTTTGGGTCATGTCCTGCCGTTCCTCTCCCTCGCCGGAGACGGCGACTCTGCCCCGTTTCTCCGCGAGCGGCCGAGAATACTGCCGCCGCCCGCCGACCACAAGCGAGTCGCCGCGTCGAAACCATGGCGGCTGTCATGCAACCTGGGCGGCGGTGGCGGTGCGGGCGTCCTCCAGGATCATGTCCGACGCTTTCTCGGCGATCATGATGACCGGCGAATTGGTGTTGCCCGAGGTGATGGTCGGCATGATGGAGGCATCCACCACCCGCAGACCGGCGAGCCCCTTCACCCGCAGGCGTGGGTCGACCACCGCCGCCGGGTCGGCGCCCATGCGGCAGGTGCCGACCGGATGGAAGATGGTGGTGGCGATTTCGCCGGCGCCGCGCCAAAGCTCGTCGTCGGTCTGGTACTTGGGGCCGGGCTTGAACTCCTCCGGCTTGAAGCGGGCCAAGGCCGGTTGCCGCACGATCTCCCGCGTGATCTGCACCGACCGCGCCGCCACCAGCCGATCGCCGTCGGTGGACAGGTAGTTGGGACGGATGGAGGGGGCGGCGAAGGGATCGGGGCTGTTGATGCTCACCCAACCACGGCTTTCCGGGCGCAGGTTGCAGACGCTGGCGGTGAAGGCGGGGAAGGGGTGCAGCGGCTGGCCAAAGGCGTCCAGGGTCAGCGGCTGGACGTGGTATTCCAGGTCGGGGGTCGCCAGCGCCGGGTCGGACTTCACGAAGGCGCCCAGCTGCGATGGCGCCATGGACATGGGGCCACGGCGGAACAGGATGTACTCCAGCCCGATGCCGAGCTTGCCGAGCAGGCTGCCGGCGCGCTGGTTCAGGGTTTCCACCCCCTGCACCTTGTAGGCGCAACGGACCTGGAGATGGTCCTGGAGGTTGGCGCCGACACCGTCGCGCTCCAGCATCACGGGAATGCCGTGTTCCTGGAGCAGCGCGCCCGGTCCGACGCCGGACAGTTGCAGGATCTGCGGGCTGCCGATGGCACCGGAGGCCAGGATCACCTCGCCAGCAGCCTCGGCGAAGGCATCCTGTCCGTCCACCGAGAGGTCGACGCCGGTGACGCAGCCGTCGACGATGCGCAGACGCTTGGCGTGCGCCTTGGTGACGACCCGCAGGTTGGGCCGGTTCAGGGCCGGGCGCAGGAAGGCTTTGGACGTGTTCACCCGCCAGCCCGACCGCTGGTTGACGTGGAAGTAGCCGACGCCCTGGTTGTCGCCGGTGTTGAAGTCGTCGCAGCCGGGGATGCCGTACTGCATGGCGGCGTCCTTGAAGGCGTCGAGAATGTCCCAGCGCAGGCGCTGTTTCTCCACCCGCCACTCGCCCCCCTCGGCATGGTGATCGCCGATGGCGCAAGCGGCCTGATCCTGGCTTTTCTTGAAGTAGGGCAGCACGTCGTCCCAGCCCCAGCCGGGGTTGCCGAGCTGGCGCCAGTGGTCGTAGTCGGCGCTCTGGCCGCGCATGTAGATCATGCCGTTGATGGACGAGCAGCCGCCCAACACCTTGCCGCGCGGGTAGTTGAGCGCCCGCCCGGCCAGGCCCGGCTCCGCCTCGGTCTTGAAGCCCCAGTCGGTGCGCGGGTTGCCCATGCAGTAGAGATAGCCGACCGGCACATGGATCCAGATGTAATCATCCTTGCCGCCGGCTTCGAGCAGCAGCACCGAATGACGCCCGTCCTTGCTCAGTCGGTTGGCGAGGACGCAGCCGGCGCTGCCGGCGCCGACGATGACGAAATCGAAGCTGCCCAGATGCTGCATGATGGATGG
>JAEWWF010000096.1 GCA_023396465.1 Pseudomonadota bacterium | reverse complement strand
TGTTCGAGCGCGAGGAACGCTATGACGTGCTGCCCAATGACGTGGCGGCCCTGCGTACCCATATCCGCAAGACCCTTTCCGTTTCGTCGTAACGAGGACCCTGCATGAGCATTTCCGTCACCACCCTTCCGAGCGGCCTGCGTGTCTGTACCGATCGCGTCGACACCGTGGAAACCGTCAGTCTGGGCGCCTGGGTGGACGTCGGAACCCGGCATGAGCCGGCGGAGATCAACGGCATCTCGCACCTGCTGGAGCACATGGCCTTCAAGGGCACCGAGACCCGCTCCGCCAAGGACATCGCCGAGGAGATCGAGAACGTCGGCGGCATGCTCAACGCCTATACCAGCCGCGAGCATACCGCCTACTACGCCAAGGTTCTGAAGCAGGACGCCGGCCTCGCCACCGACATCATCGCCGATATCCTCCAGCACTCGGTGTTCGACCCCGAGGAACTGGCGCGCGAGGAAGCGGTGGTGGTGCAGGAGATCAACCAGGCCGAGGACACCCCCGACGACATCATCTTCGACCACTGGCAGGCCGCCGCCTATCCCGGGCAGCCGCTCGGCCGGCCGGTGCTGGGGACCGAGGAGATCGTTCTGTCGCTGACCCGCGACACGCTGATCGACTTCATGCGCGCCCGCTACACGGCGCCGCACATGGTGCTGTCGGCGTCGGGCAACATCGAGCATGACGCCTTCGTCGATATGGTGGCGCGTGCCTTCGAGGCCCTGCCGACCAGCCACGGCGAGCCGGAGCAGGACGCCACCTACCATGGCGGCGAATACCGCGAGGACCGCGACCTGGAGCAGGCCCATGTGGTGCTCGGATTCGACGGCGTGCGCTACGACGACCCCGATTTCTACGGCATCCAGGTGTTGAGCCAGCTGCTCGGCGGCGGCATGTCGTCGCGGCTGTTCCAGGAAATCCGCGAGAAGCGCGGGCTGGTCTATTCCATCTACAGCTTCACCTGGAGCTACCGCGACTCCGGTCTGTTCGGCATCTATGCCGGCACCGGCGAGAAGGAAGTGGCGGATCTGATCCCGGTGATGACCGACGAAATCCTCAAGGTCGGCCAGTCCATCGACGCCGCCGAGCTTCACCGCGCCAAGGCGCAGTTGAAGGCCGGCATGCTGATGGGCATGGAAAGCACCTCCAACCGCTGCGAACAGCTGGCCCGCCAGTTGCTGGCCTTCGGCCGGCCGGTGTCGGTGGAGGAAATGGCGGCGGCCATGGATGCGGTCAGCGCCGACGACATCACCCGCCTCGCCCGCCGCATGGTGGGGACGCCGCTGACCCTCGCGGCGCTCGGCCCGCTCGACCGTCTGGAAAGCTTCGAGGCGGTGCGGTCGCGAATCGCCGCGTGAGAGACCACCCTCGCCGCACTACCCTGCGTTTTGTCATATTGACCAGTATTTTTATGAGGTCATAATGGCGCCACAGGCAATGATGTGCGGCGGGAGAGCGGCGTCATGCGCGGTGTGGTGTATGGACTTGCGGCCCTGGTGCTGATGGCGGCGGGGACCGAATCCGCCCTGGGACTTGGCGGCTTCGGGCGGGAAGCGGCACGGGTGGCCGGGCCGGTTCTGGGCGAGGATGGAGCCTACAGCGCGGTCGTGCAGCAGGTGGCGGCGATCCCGGCGGGTGATCCCCTGCCGACCGAGGCCGCTGCCGGAATGGAAGCGGCGCTGACCGCCTTGGTTGCCGAGTCCGGGGTTCCGTGCCAGCGTGTCGATCATGTTCTGCGCGGACGCGACGAACATCCTGCCTATACCCTGGTCACCGCCCTGTGTGATTGCACCGATGGTCACGGCCGACTGGTCAACGTCATGCTGTTTCAGTCGGGTCGCGCCGCCGCCCTCGACCTGGGGGTGGTGATGGTGGAAACGGCGGTCGCCGACGGGAACATCCGCTACTACGCCTTCTGAGGCGCAGGCGTATCTCCCGCCCCATCCCCATCGGCCGGAGGCAGGGCCGCCAGGAAGTTGGCGACCACCGGGCTGTCGTCCTCGGCGCGACAGGCGGCGATCAGGTCCATGAAGGCGCCGGCGTCGGTGATCGGCCGGAACGCCGCCCCCGGCGCCGCCAGCCGCCGCAGCGCCTCCGGCACGATGGACACGCCCATGCCGACGGCGGCCAGGGTGACCACCGTCGACATCTGATGCGCCTCCACCGCGATGCGCGGCGTGAAGCCGGCGGCGGCGCACAGGGTCATCACCTTGTCGAACAGGCCGGTACCGATGGCGCGCGGGTGCAGGATGAACGGCTGCCCGGCCAGATCGGCCAGGCCCACCGTCTCCGCCGCCGCCAGCGGATGATCGGCGGCCAGCACCGCCAGCAGCGGCTCGCGCAGCAGCAGGCGCTGGGCGATGCCCACCATCTCCATGGGCTGGCCGGGGCGCAGGAAGCCGACATCCAGCCGCCCGGCGGTGAGGGCCTCGAACTGCGCCGTCGTCGGCATCTCGTTCAGCGACAGGTGGACGTCCGGCCAGCGTTCGCGGAACCGCCGCACCGTCTGCGGCAGCAGCGGGTTGAAGGGGGCCGAGCCGGTGAAGCCGATCTCCAGCCGACCGACCTCGCCGCGTCCGGCCCGCCGCGCCACCAGCAGCGCCCGTTCCGCCTGCGCCAGCACCGCCCGCGCCTCCGGTAGCAACAGGCGGCCGGCGGCGGTCAACTCCACCCGACGGCGGTTACGGTTGAGCAGGGCGGCGCCGACCTCCTCCTCCAGCGCCTGGATCTGCTGGCTCAGCGATGGCTGGGCCAGGCGCAGGCGGGCGGCGGCGCGGCCGAAGTGCAACTCCTCCGCCACCGCGACGAAATAGCGCAGTCGCCGCAGGTCCATCTCTCATAGCCTCCGCCTATCATTGGCCGCAGAACTTTATATTGGACCAATCGCCAGCGCCGCGCCAGATAGGAGGGGAGGAGTATGACGCCACCATGACATCGCCCATCCGCCCCCGCATTGCCGTCTTTGCCGCCGGCGCCGTCTCGTTCCTGAACCTCTACGCCACGCAGTCGCTGCTGCCGGAGCTGACGCGCCAGTTTTCCGCCACCGAGGCGGCGGTGGCGCTGACCGTTTCCGCCGCCACGGTGTCGGTGGCGGTGACGGCACCGTTCGCCGGCACGCTCGCCGATACCATCGGCCGCAAACGGACGGTCATCGGCGCGGTGCTGCTGTTGCTGGTGCCGACCCTGCTGGCGGCGCTGGCGCAGTCGCTGCACGAGCTGATCCTGTGGCGGCTGGTGCAGGGTCTATGCCTGCCGGCCATCTTCGCCGTCACTGTCGCCCACATCAGCGAGCAATGGCCCGCCGACGAGCGGGCCGATGTGACGGCGCTTTACATGGCCGGGTCGGTGCTGGGCGGCTTTTCCGGCCGTTTCGTCTCGGCCTTGATCGAGCCGTTGGCCGGCTGGCGTTTCGCCTTCGTGGCGCTGGCGGCAATCACCGTCGTCTGTGCCGTGGTGCTGATCCGCTGGTTGCCGGCCGATGCACCCAAGCCGGCGGGGCGGCGCAGCGGTGTCGCGGCGATCCTGGAGGCGTGGCGCGGCCATCTCACCAATCCGCGTCTGCTGGCGGTGTGCGTGGTCGGGTTCCTGATGCTGTTCACCCTTCAGGCGGTGTTCACCTGGGTGAACTTCCACCTGTCGCAACCGCCGTTCTCGCTGACAACGACGCAGCTTGGCTTCATCTTCGCGGTCTATCTTGCCGGCGTGGTGGTGACGCCCACCACCGGCCGCCTGCTGCGCCGCTTCGGCGCCCGCGGCACGGTGGCGCTGGCGGCGGCGGTATCGTCGCTGGGGCTGGTCGCCACTCTGGCCGAGTCGCTGCCGGTGGTCATCGTCGGACTGGCGGCGGGCGGCGTCGGTGTCTTCGTCACCCAGGCGGTCGCCATGGGCCGGGTCGGGCAGGTGGTGCCGAGCGGCGGTCGCTCGTCGGCGGTGGGGCTCTATGTGCTGGCCTATTACCTCGGCGGATCGGTGGGGCCGGTCGGGCCGGCGCCAGTGTGGCACGCCTTCGGCTGGCCGGGGGTGGTGGCGGTGGGGATCGCCGCGACGACGCTGGCGGGGGTGATCGCCGCACTCGTCTGGAAGCCGGTGCCGGCCATCATCCCCCAGGCGGACGCTCCACCGGCCCAGGCTCCCGCCGAATAGAAAACTCCCCCGCACGGGCGCGTGCGGGGGAGTTTGAGCTTACGGGGAGCAGGCTCCCCGCAGCTTGGTCTTAGTACATGTGCTGGCCGCCGTTGATGGACAGGGTCGAGCCGGTGATGAAATCGGCATCGTCCGCCACCAGGAACAGCACGCCACGGGCGATGTCCGAGGCCCGCCCGAGGCGACCCATGGGGATCTTGGCGATGATCTTTTCCAGCACATGGTGCGGCACGGCCCGCACCATGTCGGTGTCGACATAACCCGGCGCGATGGCGTTGACGGTGATGCCCTTGGCAGCACCCTCCTGGGCTAGCGCCTTGGTGAAGCCATGGATGCCCGACTTGGCGGCGGCGTAGTTCACCTGACCGTACTGGCCGGCCTGGCCGTTGATGGAGCCGATGTTGACGATGCGGCCGAACCCGCGTTCCCGCATGCTGTCGATGACGCACTTGCAGGTGTTGTAGCAGGAGGTGAGGTTGGTGTGGATCACCGCTTCCCACTGCTCGTAGCTCATCTTGTGCAGCGTGCCGTCACGGGTGATGCCGGCGTTGTTGACCACCACCTCGACCGGGCCGAGATCCTTGGTGATCGCCTCGATGCCCGCCTTCACGTCGTCGAAGCTGGCGACGTCGAACTTGTAGGCGGGGATGCCGGTCTCGGCGGTGAAACGCTTGGCCGCTTCGTCGTTGCCCCCGTAGTTGGCGGCAACCTTGTAGCCGGCGTCGCGCAGATGCTCGCTGATGGCGCGGCCGATGCCACGGGTGCCGCCGGTGACGAGCGCAACACGTCCCTTGGACATTCAGATACCCTCCCAAATGATAGCGTCGGTGAAAACACAAACCCTGCGGCAACCTTTGTAGAAGAATCGGCGACGGTAATAAAGCCCCGAATTGGGGTTAAAAAACGAAATTATTGAACAGGGAATCATGCAAGGGTGCGGTCCGGCACCTCTGGTAGGTGCCGCTCCCGAAGGTGGAGGGCGCGCCCCGATCCTCGGCGGTATCCCGGTGCCGGTGGACGTGGCGCCCTTCCCGCGATTGCTGGGCAGGCGGTAATAAAATTATCCGCCCTTCCCGGCCTTTCGGGCCTGGCGGGGCCTCTGGGAAAGAACCACCGGCCTCGCGTCTTGTTCCAGAATAATGCTACCCGCGCGGGGAGGGGACATGCAAACGCCCCGGCGCGCGGACCGCGCCAGGGCGTTTGGCGCGCGGACCGCGCCGGGGCGTTGCTGTCGGGTGTCACGGGGCGCGGGCGGTCGACCCGCGCGGGATTTACCGCTCGACGCAGAGCGCGATGCCCATGCCGCCGCCGATGCACAGCGTGGCGAGACCCTTCTTGGCGTCACGCTTCAGCATTTCGTGCAGCAGGGTGACGAAGACGCGGGTGCCCGACGCGCCGATGGGATGGCCGAGGGCGATTGCGCCGCCGTTGACGTTCACCTTGGCGGTGTCCCAACCCATGTCCTTGTTCACGGCGATGGCCTGGGCGGCGAAGGCTTCGTTGGCCTCGATCAGATCAAGGTCGTCGACGCTCCAGCCGGCCATTTCCAGCGCCTTGCGCGAGGACGGGATCGGGCCGGTGCCCATGATCGCCGGATCGACGCCGACAGAGGCGAAGGAGGCGATGCGGGCCAGCGGCGTCAGGCCCCGCTTTGCGGCTTCGGCGGCGGTCATCAGCACCACGGCGGCGGCGCCGTCGTTGATGCCCGAGGCATTGCCGGCGGTGACGGTGCCATCCTTGGCGAAGGCCGGGCGCAGCTTGCCGAGGGCGTCGATGGTGACGCCGGCGCGGGGGAACTCGTCGGTGTCGAAGAGCTTTTCGTCCTTCTTCACCTTCACCGGCACCGGCACGATCTCGTCCTTGAAGCGGCCGGAGGCGATGGCGGCTTCGGCCTTGTTCTGCGAGGCGGTGGCGAAGGCGTCCTGCTCCTCGCGGGTGATCTGCCACTTATTGGCGATGTTCTCGGCGGTGTTGCCCATGTGGTAGCCGTTGAAGGCGCACCACAGGCCGTCCTTGATCATGGTGTCGACCAGTTCGGTCGGGCCCATCTTGACGCCGCTGCGCAGGTAGGAGCAGTGCGGCGACAGGCTCATGCTTTCCATGCCGCCAGCGACCACGATGTCGGACAGGCCGGCCTTGATGTTGGCGAAGCCGGCGGCGATGGTGCGCAGGCCCGAGCCGCACACCTGGTTCATGATGTAGGCCGGGGTCTGTTCGTCGACGCCGGCGGCGACAGCGGCCTGACGGGCCGGGTTCTGGCCCTGGCCGGCGCTCAGCACCTGACCCATGATGACCTCGGACACCTCCTTGGCGTCCACCTGGGCGCGCGACAGGGCTTCCTTGATGGCGATTTCACCCAGCTTGGCGGCCGGCGTGCTGGCGAGGCTGCCGGAAAAGCTGCCGATCGGGGTCCGCACGGCACTGACGATGACGATATCGGTCATGACGAATTCTCCCTGGTTTCATCCAGGCCGTCGCCGCGCGCCCACGGGTTCGGCCAGTCCGTCCGCCCACACGAACGGGCGGCGCATTCTACCGGGCGATGGTACGTCCGGCAAACGATCTGTCGCACTGCAACATGATGGTCAAGGGGCCGCCAGCTGCTTTCCCAGCCAGCGGGCGAGCGGCTGGTAGACCTCGCGGCCGGCGTGGCGGCCAGTCATCATGCCAATGTGGCCAAGCGGCACTGGCCGGCTTTCCGCCCTTGGGCAGCGGGCGACCAGGGCGAGCGCCGATTCGGGCGGCACGATCCGGTCGCGCGACGGAATGACGGCCAGCATGGGGGCGGCGATCTCCTCCGGTCGCACCGGCGCTCCGGCGATGTGCCACAGGCCACGGCCTGGCAGGTTGTCGCCGTACCAGCCGAACAGGGTTTCGCGGGCGACAGCGGCGGTCAGCGGCACGCCGTCGTTCAGCCAGTCTTCCAGCGCCACGAAGTCGCGGGCCTTGGCGCTGTCGCGCCGCAGGGTGGCGAAGGCGCGGAACTTGCGCGGGATCATGCCCGGCTCCAGGCAGGCGAACAGGGCTTGCAGCAGATCGAGCGGCAACTGGCCGTGCAACGCGATCACCCTCTCCAGCGCGTCCCCTAGGGCGGCCATTATCCGTTGCTGGCGGCGGCTGCCGGCGTGGAAGTCCCACGGCGCCGCCAGCGTCACCAGCGCCCCGACCGCCTCCGGCCGCCGCTGGGCCAGCGGCAGGGCAAGGGTGCCGCCCATGCAATAGCCGATCACGCCCACCCGGTCGCGGCCGCTGATTTCCCGCACCCGATCAAGGGCCGGCTCCAGGCGGTCGGTGACGTAGTCGCCGAGGCCGAAGTCCCGTTCCGCCGCGCCGGGGGCGTCCCAATCGACCAGGAACGGTTGGAAGCCGCGCCGGGCCAGGTGGCGCATGAAGCTGCGGCGGGGGGTGAGGTCAAGGACATAGCCGCGATTGACCAGCGACGGCACCACCAGCACCGCCGCTCCCTTGCCCTCGCCGTGGGGCGAGGGGGTGGCGGTGCCGCGATAGTCGCGCAGGCCGGTGGTGCCTCGCCGCCACACCATGGGGGGATCGGCCAGGGGGCGTCGGTAGGGGTGATCGCGGTAGGCCTGGATGCCGCGCAGGAAGGCGTCGAAGCGCCGGCGGGCCTCGGAATCCAGGGCGGTGACGAAGCGGTGGCGGTCGTCAGGCGCCGTCAGCTGGGCCAGCAGGGCGGCGACGGCTTCGCTTGGCGGCGGGGTGCTTGCCGGGGGCGGGGCCGGGGGAGGATGAGGCGGCGCCGGATTCGAGGTCGGCCACCCGTTGCTCAAGCGCAGCGAGGCGGCGCAGGAGGTCAGGAACGTCCACCCCTGGGTCGCCAGATGCAGCGGCAGCGGCCGTGGTCCCAGGCGGCGGCCAGTCATCGCCGTCGGTGGGGGAGGCGGCAGCGTCGGGTCTGGCAGCAGTTTGGCGCCCATGGGCAGTATCTCCGCCGGCGGAAGGGGCGGGGGAGGCGGCGGCGGTCGCTGCCGCGCGGGCAGCCTCGGCGGTGCCGGAGGCGAAGGCGGCGGCACCCTGGGTCATCAGGGTGAAGGTGCGCGACAGCGCCTCCACCATGGCAGGGTCCGATGCCATGGCCGACATCTGGTCCTGCCACAGGTCGAGATAACGGCGCGCCAGCGCCTCTAGGTCAGGAGCATCCGACATACCGGTCAATATACCAAAAACCCGCCCGATCCACCATGGATGGCGTGGAGAAAGGCGATAACCTTCTGGAAAAATATGATACCTTTGCGAAAAACGGGGTCGGAGCCCACTGCGGGTAAAACCACTTGCGGGTAAAACCACTGCGGGGAAAAGTCTGGATATGGCTGAAGCTTCCAAGTCGCCGCGCGCGCCCATCACGATCAAGAAATACGCCAACCGGCGGCTGTATAATACGGCGACCTCCAGCTACGTGACGCTGGACCACCTTTGCCAGATGGTGAAGGACAACGAGGATTTCGTCGTCTATGACGCCAAGACCGGCGAGGACATCACCCGGTCGGTGCTGACGCAGATCATCGTCGAGGAGGAGGGCAAGGGGCAAAACCTGCTTCCCATCAGCTTCCTGCGCCAATTGATCTCGCTCTACGGCGACAGCCTGGGCGATGTAGTGCCGCGCTATCTCGAAATGTCGATGACGTCGTTCTACCGCAACGAAGAGCAGATGCGCACGCTGATGCAGAAGGCGGTGGAGGGCATGTTTCCTCTCCAGCAGATCGAAGAGATGAACAAGCAGAACATGGCAATTTTCGAGAGTGCCATGAAGATGTTCTCTCCCTTCTATGCGGAAGGTGGCAAGCCCGGAAAGAATGGCGCCGAAGGGGCTCCCGGCGCGCAACCTGCGGGCGAACTCCCGGCCAGCGGCGATCCGGCCCCGCGCGGGCAGGAGAATATCGACGAACTGCGCGCCCGCATGAATGCCATGCAGGCCCAGATCAATCAGTTGCTCGGCCGTCCCGGCGGCCGGACGAAGTAAGCCTTCCACCCGTTCGGCGCGACCATTCGCCACCCGGATCTCTCGTGCGTGCGCCACTTGTGTCGACGGCGTTTCGTCGTCCGCGCCGTGGCCGCCGCTCGTGCTGCCATCCTTTCCATGGCTCATTCGTTGCAGGAGCGTGATGTCGCGTCTGCCTGAGGTGAGCCCGTGGGAATCGGTCTGCTATCCATCGTCGGTCGTCTGTCGGCGCCGCCGCATCCCAATGCAGATGACGACACCGCGTGGGCAGCGGGAAGGGGCGTGGCGGAGGCGGGGCGCATCGCCCCGCGCGATGATCTGGGGCGGCAGGATGCCCGCGATCATCTGGCAGGGTGGCATCTGGCGGCCCGGCTTGGATTCGCCGCCTCGGCGGTGCTGGAGACAACTCCGCCTCTGCCGGCGCCCTACGGCCTGCCGCACCCCGGCGCCGCCATCGGCACCGCCCGTTACCGAGCCGCCGCCGGAGGGCCGGAGGCAGGGTCTCTTGCCTAAGGCATATTCTTTCCCCTGACCAAAAGATATAAGGGTCTTCCGCCCAACGATGTTTTTCAACGGGTTGCGGTCCCTTAACGAATACTTGAGCCTGATCCGGGAGTATTATAAGCCCCTTGCGCCCGGCGATAGAAAGGCGTATCCCGGAGGTTGAAATAACAAAACCGCGGATCATCCGCGGAGAGGCCGGCGATAAAGTCGGCCCGGACTCACGCTGAGGGTTAAGGGGTTATTGCCATGAATCATATTTCCGTACCGCGCACCGGGAAGCCCACCAACCGGGCCACCGATACCGACAAGTACGTCGGCCAGCGCATCCGTGAACGCCGCATCATGCTTGGTCTGTCGCAGCAGCAGATGGCCGACATGATCGGCGTCACCTACCAGCAGGCGCACAAGTACGAGCGCGGCATCAACCGCATCTCCGCCGGTCGCCTGTTCGAGATCGCGCAGGTTCTGAACGTGCCTGTCAGTTACTTCTTCGACGGTCTGGAAGATGATCGTGGCGAGGACATGAGCCAGCGTCAGCGCATGTGCCTGGAACTGGCCCGCAACTTCAGCATGATCAACAACCAGCGCCATCAAGAGGCGCTCAGCCAGCTTGCGCGGGCGCTCGCCACCGCGACCCCGGCGGCGTAAGCCTCCTCCCTTCCGGGGAAGAAGAAAGCGACAGCCGCCGGTCCCGTGAGGGGCCGGCGGCTTTGCTTTGTGCGTGGATGTGCGGTGCGGCCGGCTTACTGGGCCGGGGCGGGGGGCGGAACCGGGGCCGGACCGCGCTTGAAGCCCTTGCCGCGCGGACCCAGTTCATCCGGGGTGATGGCGCCGTCACCGTTGTCGTCCATCATCTCGAAGCGGGCATCGACATGGGCGGCGAACTCGTCCTTGCTCAGGGTGCCGCTGTTGTCGGCGTCGAAGCCGCGGAACATGAAGGCGCGGTGCTCCTGCATGCGGGCCTGACGGGCTTCCGACAGGGTCGACGGGTCGATGCCGGCCATGGGGCCGAGGCCGAAGGCCTGCGGCGTGGCGGCCAGGAACTCGGCTTCCGTGATCTCACCGTTCTTGTCGGCGTCGATGGTGTCGAAGCGCTGATCGTGATAGGCGCGCATCTCGTCCTTGGTGATGGTGCCGTCCTGGTTGGTGTCGAGTTGCATCAGGCGCTGCTGCATCATCATGGCCGGGCCGCCGCCCATCATGCCGGGGCCCTGACCCTGGATGCGGGTGAAGCCATGACCATGGCCGGGGCCGAAGCCGCCGCCGCAGCCACCGAAACCGGGGCCGGCGACAGCCGCGCCAGCGATGCCCAGGGCGCCGACGATGGCGGTGGCGGCGAGCAGGGTCTTGAGGGTGCGTTTCATGATCTGTCTCCTGATGGCGGATCGGGGCGGGGTGGATCCGCTCCCGGTGGGGTGTCCGACGGTCGGGGCGCTGCCGCCCTCGACCCTGGAGACCACTCTGCGCCCGTCCGGTAACGGGGAAATGTCGGCGAGGCCGTTATTTGGTAACAGAGTGTATCCCCCACCGTTCCATGATCGGGGGGCGCGCCAGACTTGCATCCGGCTGCGGCGGGCATATGTGGGAGGTTCCCGCCCCTGCCGGAGAGTGTCATGCCCCCTTGTCCAAAGGGCGTCCCGCCCATCCCCCCAAAGGGCGTTTCGCGGCTGTTCCGTTTCGCTCCGCCTGTCCTGGCTCTTGCCGCCGCCCTGCTGACCGCCGCGCCGTCGCCGACCTCGGCGCAAGGGGGGGAGCGGTCGCAGCAGGCGCCCTTTCGGGTGGAGACGGTGGCCAGCGGGCTGGAAAACCCCTGGGGCCTCGCCTTCCTGCCCGATGGCGCCATGCTGGTGACGGAACGCCCCGGCCGCCTGCGCCTGGTGCGCGACGGCCGGCTGGAGCAGGCGCCGATCGCCGGCACGCCAGAGGTCTTCGCCGCCGGCCAGGGCGGGCTGCTGGATGTGGCGGTGCATCCCGACTTCGCCAGCACCGGCCTGGTCTATCTG
>JAEWWF010000056.1 GCA_023396465.1 Pseudomonadota bacterium | reverse complement strand
CCGGCGGTTTCCAGGGCCCGCGACAGCAGGAAGGTGGTCGTCGAGTCGGGCTCCACCGCCACGCGCCGGCCACGCAGGTCACCCGGCTCTTTGATGGGCGGCACCGCCATGACCACATCGGCACCATTGGAGTAATCGGCCGCCAGCACCACCCGCGGGCAGCGCTCCCCCTTGTCGCAGGCTTGCAGCACCTCCGTCAGGGTGACGGTAATGGCATCAGCCTCACCCGCCTCGAAGGCAGCCCGAACACTGCCGAGGTCGGGCCGCTCCACGAACGCGACCGTCAGCCCTTCCTCTTCAAAAAAGCCGAGATCCCGGGCGAGATAGAGAAACTCGTAGCCTGGCCAGGGGTTGATCGCCAGCCGAAGGGTCGCGGTATCGTCCTCGCGGCAGGCCACCACGGCCAGCGCGGTCAGAGCCGCAACCGCCACCGCCGCCGCCAGTCGTCCGATGCCGCCGCGCCCCCACGCTTCCCGCTGCATGGTTCCCCCTCGCATGCCACAGCCCACACCCTCAACCATAGGCACGGCGGCCACGCCGGAAAAGCACTTTCTCCCTCTAAAGATCATGACCAACGGGTACGTCCCCAAGGGGCATGGGGGGCAAGTGCCGCCCTCCCATGCCCTGGCGGTCAGATCCGTTCCAGGCCGCACCAGCGGGCGATGAACAGGGCCAGTACCTTGGTCACGGTGTGCAGGCTGTCCAGGCTGACGCTTTCGTCGATGCCGTGGATGCGCGTCGCCTCCGGCCCATAACAGGTGGCCGGAGTGTCGCCGTAGAGGATGAAGAAGCGGGCGTCGGTGGTGGCGGTGGAGGCGAGATGCTCGATGGTGCTGCCGGTGATTTCCTGGTGGATGGCCGACAGCGACTTCATCATCGGCCAATCGAGGTCCATCACCGCGCCCTCGGCATGGAAGCCGCCGTAGGAGACGGTGGCGGTGATGCCGTTGGGGGTGCCGGCATGGATGGCGTCTTCCACCTCGCGCTTCACCTCCTCCAGCGGCTTGCCGGGGAAGAAGCCGACCCGCAGGTCGAAGCGGGCGACCGCCGGCACCGACGAGGTCCAGTCGCCGCCGCTGATCTTGCCGACGTTGAAGTTGATCGGGTGGCGGTGCCCCTCATAGCAGGCATGGCGGCAGTCGGTGCCGTTCCAGGCTTCCTCCAGCCGCTTCAGGCTCTGGACGATGGGGAACAGGGCCTCGATGGCATTGCTGCCGGCGGAGGTGTCGAGCACATGGGCCGGCGTCCCCTGCAAATCCACCGTGAACCACATGACGCCCAGTTGCGCCGTCATCAGGGTGTGGTTGAAGGGCTCGGGGATGATGGCGGCGTCGGCGCGATAGCCGCGATGCAGGCAGGCGAGCGCGCCGTTACCAGTGCATTCTTCCTCGATCACGCTTTGCAGGTAGACCGGCGCCGCCGGCCGGAAACCCAGCCGCGCCAGCGCCCTCATGGCCGCCACATAGGCGACGATGCCGGCCTTCATGTCGCCGCCGCCACGGCCATACAGGCGGCCGTCGCGCACCACCGGCGAGAACGGCGGATCGGTCCACTGGCTTTCGTCGCCCGGCGGCACCACGTCGATGTGACCGTTGAGGATCAGGCTGCGCCCCTGCGCCGGGCCCTTGGGGCGGCTGATGCCGACCACGTTCTCGCGCCCGGAGTAATCCACCAGCGGCGGCGAGAAGCCGGGCAGGTGGGAGATGGCGGCGAGGTCCACCTCGAAGCGATCCACCTCCAGCCCCATGGCGCCAAAGACGCCGGCCATGATGTCCTGCGCCCCCTGCTCCTGCCCCAGCATGGAGGGCTCGCGCACGAGGTCGGCCAGCAGGTCCACCGCGTCCGCCTGTTCGGCGGCGACGGCTTCGAGAATGGCGGCATCGGTGGGGGTGGCGGTGGAGGTGTCGGGGGCCATGGTCACACGATCCTGTCTGGGGAGAGGGTGGTTTCGGTGATGCCGCGGGCGGCGATATGCTCCGGCACCGGCTTGCCCTGGGCCAGCGCCGAGGCCAGTTCGCCCATGGCGGCGCTGGTCTGGATGCCGTAGCCGCCCTGCCCGGCCAGCCAGAAGAAGCCGGGTTCGCCGGCACGGGCACCGACCACCGGCACGCCGTCGGCGACGAAGCTGCGCAGGCCGGCCCACTTGTGGTCCACCGCCCGCACGTCGAGGTCGAGCGCCCCCATCAGCCGGTCGATGGCGATGGCGACGTCCAGTTCCTCCGGCTGCACGTCGTGGGCCGGCACCGGGGTGGCGTCGGCCGGGCTGACCAGCAGCTTGCCGGCGTCGGGCTTGGCGTAGAAGGTTTCTTCGGCGTCGAGCACCATGGGCCAGCGGTCCGGGCTCATGCCGGCCGGCACCGATACCAGGCAGGCGGTACGGCGCTTGGGCTGGAGGCCGATGGGGCGGACGCCGGCGAGGCTTCCCACCTCGTCGGCCCAGGCACCGGCGGCGTTGATGACCACCGGCGCGGCGAAGCTGTCGCCGGCGCGGGTGGTGACGGTCCAGCCCGCATCGGTGCGAGATACCGCCTCCACCTCGGCGCGGGTGACGATCTCGCCGCCGTGGCGCTTCAGCAGGCGCAGGAAGCCCTGGTGCAGGGCGTGGACGTCCATGTCCTTGGCGCCGGTTTCCAGCATGGCGGCCTTCACCTGATCGCGGCGCAGCAGCGGCAGCAGGGCAAGGGCCTCGTCGGGGGATATCTCGGTCAGCGGCGCCCCGGCGGCGCGGCCTTCCTCGGCGGCACGGGCGAGTGCCGCTTCCTGGCCCTCCGGCGCGAAGAACAGCACGCCGCGGTCGGTGAGCACCGGCGCCTCCACCAGTCCCTCCGGCGGGGTCTCGAAGAACGGCCGGCTGGCGATGGACAGGGCGCGGATGGCGCGCGGGCCGTAGTTTTCCGTGAACAGGGCGGCGGAGCGGCCGGTGGAGTGGTAGCCCGGCTGCGCCTCGCGCTCCAGCACCGCCACCCGGCGGCCGTCGCGGGCGAGGAAATAGGCGGCGGAGGCACCGGCAATGCCGCCGCCGATGATGACGAAGTCAAACAGCCGGGTGTCGCTCATGATGGTCCTGTTCACTGTCCTGGGTCGGTCGCCGTGGCCGCCGGGCGGGCCATCAGAACGCTACGAGATCAGCCCCCTTGAGGTCGAGCATCGTTCTGGCCTCGACGGGGGAGGCCACTTCCAGGCCGAGGCTTTCCAGGATGCCGCGCACATGGCTCACCTGCTCGGCATTGGAGACCGCCAGCCGCCCCGGCCCCATGGTCAGGCTGTCCTCCAGCCCGACGCGGACGTTGCCGCCCATCACCGCGCCCATGGCGGCAAGGCCCATCTGGTGGCGGCCGCCGCCGAGCACGCTGAAGCGGTAATCGCCGCCGAACAGGCGGTCGGCCACCGACTTCATGTGGGTCAGGTTATCGGGGTCGGCGCCGATGCCGCCCAGGATGCCGAAGATGAACTGGCAGAACAGCGGCGTCCGCACCAGCCCCTTGTCGAGGAAATGGGCCAGGGTATAGAGGTGCCCGACGTCGTAGCACTCGAACTCGAAGCGGGTGCCGCAGCCTTCGCCCAGGTCCTTCAGGATGCGTTCGATATCGCCGAAGGTATTGCGGAAGATGAAGTCCTTCGACCCCTCCAGGAACGGCTTTTCCCAGGCGTGCTGCCAGTCGCTGTAGCGATCGGCCAGCGGGTGCAGGGCGAAGTTCATGCTGCCCATGTTGAGCGAGCACATCTCCGGCTTCGCCTTCAGCGCCGCCTGCATGCGGTCGCCTACCGTCATGCCCTGGCCGCCGCCGGTGGTGATGTTCACCACCGCGTCGGTCTGCTGCTTGATGCGCGGCAGGAAGCGCATGAACACGTCCGGGTCCGGCGACGGCCGCCCCGTCTCCGGGTCGCGGGCGTGCAGGTGCAGGATGGCCGCCCCCGCCTCCGCCGCCGCCACCGCCTGCTCGGCAATCTGGCCGGGGGTGATGGGCAGGTGCGGGCTCATGGTCGGGGTGTGGATGGAGCCGGTGACGGCGCAGGTGATGATGACCTTCTCCCGCCCGCGCTTCTGGCGGCGCGGCGGTGCGGGAGGGGGGGACGTTTCCAGGGCTGCCATGGGTTTCAGTACCTTCCCGCGATGTCTGTCCGAAGGGCGCGCAGGGCGTCGCGCAGGCGGTTGAGCATCTCGTCCACCTCCGCCGCCGTGATGGTGAGCGGCGGCGTGACCATGATGTGGTCGCCCACCGCCCCGCCGCGGGTGCGGCGGAAGTAGACGATCAGGCCGCGCTCGTAGGCCAGGTCGACCAGCCGGCTGGCGGCGTTCAGCCCCGGCGGCAGGACGGCCAGCGTCTCCTTGTCCGCCACCAGTTCCAGGGCCTGAAGCAGCCCCTTGCCGCGCACGTCGCCGATGAAGGGGAACTCGGCCATCAGCGCCGTCAGCCCCGCCATCTGCCGCTCGCCCATGGCGGCGGCATTGGCGCAGAGGTCGCGGTCGACGATCTCGCGCACCACCGCCCGCCCGGCGGCGCAGGCGATGGGATTGCCCGCATACGTATGACCATGGGCGAAGCCGCCGGCGTCCAGCACCGGCCGCACCATGCGCCCCGGCGCGATCATGGCGCCGAGCGGCGCGTAGCCGGCGGCGAAACCCTTGGACATGGCGACCAGATCGGGCGTGATGCCCCAGTGCTCGGCGGCCAGGAAGCGGCCGGTGCGGCCGACGCCGGTCATCACCTCGTCGTAGATCAGCAGCACGCCGTGGCGGTCGCAGATCTCGCGGATGCGCGGGTAATAGCTGTCGGGCGCCACCACCGCGCCGGTCGAGGCCCCGCCCACCGGCTCCATGATGAAGGCAAGCACCGTCTCCGGCCCCTGCTGGAGGATTTCCTGCTCCAGCAGATCGGCCATGCGGCGGCCGTAGGCGTCGGGGTCTTCGCCCCGGCCGTCGAGGTAGTGGCGCGGCGTGGCGATCTTCGGCATCGCCCGCATCATCGGGTCGAAGGGCGCCGTCAGCGGCGTGTAGCCGGTGACGGCGAGCGCGCCGAGGGTGCAGCCGTGGTAGCTGGGGAAGCGGCTGATGACTTTGTAGCGGCTGCCCTGCCCCACCGCCATCGCCCACTGACGGGCGAACTTGAGGCAGGTTTCCACCGCCTCCGACCCGCCGGAGACGAAGAACACCTTGTCGAGCCCGGCCGGCATCAGGCGGGCGATGTCCGCCGCCAGCCCCTCCGACGCCTCCGACTGGAATTGCAGACGGTAGGCGAAGGTGCAGCGGTCCAGCTGCTCCTTCATGGCGGCGATGACGCGCGGGTTGGAGTGGCCGATGTTGCACACCATGGCGCCGGAGGCGGCATCCATGTAGGACTTGCCGTCCTGGCCGTGCATCCAGATGCCCTCGGCGCGGTCGATGAACGGCCGCGTGCCGTGGGCCTGATAGAACAGATGGCTTTCCGCGGGGGCCGCGGGGTCGCGCGCGAGGGTGTCGGCGGCGCCGGTCATTCTTCGGGTGTCCTGGTTCAGTGGTGGACGCGGCCGGTTTCGTCGAGGATCACCGCATCCTCCGCCCGCAGGTGGAGCATGACGCGGTCGCCGTCGCGGAACGGAGCGCGGTCGATGGGGTTGATGACCTGCAGGCGCTGGCCGCCGGCCTCCACGAAATAGCGGGCATTGAGGCCCTGGTAATCGACGGTGGTGACCACGCCGGCGACGCTGTTGAGCGGCCCGCCGAGCGGTTCCGGCTCGCGGCCAAGGCTGATGCGCTCGGCCCGCACCACCACCTGCACCACCTCACCGGGCTTGAAGCGGCCGCCGCTGGCGATGGTCAGGCGCAGGTCGCCGTGGGCGAGGGCGACCGTCACCAGCCCCGGCGCCACCGCCTCCACCCGCCCGGCGAGGAAGTTGGAATTGCCGAGGAAGTCGGCGACGAAGTGGCTGGCGGGGCGGTTGTAAACCTCCTCCGGCGTACCGACCTGCTCCATGCGGCCATTGGACATGACCACCACCTTGTCGGACATGGCCAGCGCCTCGCCCTGGTCATGGGTGACGAAGACGGTGGCGATGCCGAGTTCGCGCTGGATGCGCTTCAGCTCCAGCCGCATGTCCTCGCGCAGGTTGGCGTCCAGCGCCGACAGCGGCTCGTCCAGCAGCAGCACGTCGGGCTCCACCACGATGGCGCGGGCAAGGGCGATGCGCTGCTGCTGGCCGCCCGACAGCTGCGACGGCGTGCGGTCCTCCAGGTGCGGCAGGCGCACCATCTGAAGGGCGCGGCGCACCTTCTCCCGCGCCTCCGCCTTCGGCACCTTGCGGTACTTGAGGCCGAAGGCGACGTTCTCCGCCACCGTCATGTGCGGGAACAGGGCGTAGTTCTGGAACACCACGCCGAGGTTGCGCTTGTGGATCGGCACCTCGTTCACCCGCCGGCCCTTGATGGCGATCTCGCCGGCGGAAATGCTCTCAAGCCCGGCGATCATGCGCAGCGTTGTCGTCTTGCCGCAGCCGGAGGGGCCGAGCAGGGTGACGAAGCTGCCCTCGGGGATGTCGAGGGTCATGTCCGTGACGGCCTGGACGCTGCCGTAGTGCTTTTCCACGTCGGTCAGGCGGACGGCGATGTCGGTCATGGCAGGCGGGTCCTCTGGTGCGGCGGAAGGAGGGACGGCGGCGGCGGCCGGGAGGGGGAGAAAACAGCCCCCGCCGCCGTCCCGGTTCGGGCTCAGTAGCCCTTCTCGATGCGGCCGAACATCTTCGACCACTCCTGTTCGTTGCCGTTCCAGTAGTCCGGCTTGGCGAAGGTCAGGTGGGCGAGCTGGCCGGTGGCGTCATAAGCCGGCAGCTTGGGGATCTTCTCGCCCAGATCCACCTTGGTCGGGTCGAGCGACGGCGGGTAGTTCTGGCCCTCCGCCACGGCGATGGCGACCTCCGGCTCCAGCATGAAGTTGAGCAGTTCCTCGGTGGCCGCCATGGGGCTGCCCTTCAGCACCATCAGGCATTCCTGCCAGGCGAAGCCGTTCTTGGGGTCGTGGTAGCCGATGTTGTGGCCCTGCTGCTGCAACGCCGCCACCCGGCCCGACCACGCCTCGGTGACATGGATCTCGCCGGAGGCCAGCAGGCTCATCAGCTCGGCGCCGGAGGTCCAGTATTTGAGGATATTCTTGCGGTGGTCGCGCAGCGCCTGCCACACCGCATCCATGTCCTGGATGTCGTTGGGGTCCTGGCCGGTGTGGAGGGCGGCGTACCAGATGCGGGTGCGCCAGTCGTTCCAGCCGCCGATCTTGTTCTTGTACTTTTCCGCCCACAGGATGCCGGCGCCCAGTTCCTTCACCTCCTCGTCGGAGATGTGGTCGCGGTTGTAGGCGATGCCGGTGGTGCCGTAGTCGTAGGGCACCGCCGACAGCTTGCCGCCGGTGACGCCGCGATAGGGCGCCATCAGCGCCGGCATGACCAGGGCAAGGTTCGGGATGTTGGCCTCGTTCAGCTCCACGGCGTAGCCGAGGCCGGCATAGCGGGCGTAATCGAACACGCCGGAAGCATGGAAGACGTTGAACTCGCCCTCACGGCCGGCCTTGACGCGGGTCAGGAACTCGTCGCCGGAGGCGAAGGTGCCCTCCACCACCTTGATGCCGGTCTTGCTTTCATAGGGATTGAAAGCGTGCTTGCGGAAGGCTTCCGACGTGACGCCACCCCAACCGTCGAACCGCACCGACTCCGGCTTGGCCGCCGCCTGGGCCAGGGCTTGGCGGCCGGCCAGGGTGAGCCCGCCGCCGACCACGCCGGTGGCGATGCCTGCGATGCCCAGCAGGCCGAAGAAGCCGCGGCGGGAGAGATCGCCGTTGCGATAGCGCTCAAGAAGCCTTTGGTACCGGGTGCTGTCGTCCATGATGAAGCCTCTTCTGTCCTGTTCGGGTGGTTTGTTTTTTGGGTAGGCGGGTCAGGTCCGGCTGCCCCTGGCGAAGCGGCGGGCGAGGAAGCCGGCGATCAGCGGCAGGGAGACGGTCAGCACGATCATCACCGTGCCGAGGGCGTTGATTTCCGGGCTGATGGAATTGCGCAGCATGGCGAAAATCTGGGTGGGCACGGTCTCGGTGCCGCCGGACTTCCAGAACAGCGTCGCCGTCACGTCGTCGAAGCTGATGGTGAAGGCGAACAGCATCCCCGCGAACACCGCCGGCATCAGCAGCGGCAGGGTGACGCGGAAGAAGGTCTCCCACCCGTTGGCCCCCAGCGACCGGGCGGCTTCCTCGTACACCGGCTTGATGCCGGTCAGCCGCGCCTGCACCACCAGCACCACGAAGGGCAGCGTGATCAGCACATGGCCCATCAGCAGCAGCGCGAAGCTGCGGGGAATGGACATCCAGCGCAGGAACAGCAGCAGGGCGACGCCCAGCACCACCTCCGGCACCAGGATCGGCGCGATCAGCAGGGTGTTGATGACGCCCTTGCCGGGGAAGTCGTAGCGGACCATGGCAAGGCTGGCGGCAATGCCGATGGCCGTCGAGATGATGGCCGTCAGCGCCCCCAGCAGCAGCGAGGTCTGGAAGGCCGAGACGATGGCATCGTTGGCCCACAGCGCCTCGAACCAGCGCAGCGAGAAGCCCTCCAGCGGGAAGGTGCCGAAACGGCTGGAATTGAAGCTCAGCAGCACCACCACCACGATGGGGGCGAACATGAAAACATAGACCAGCACGGTCAGCAGGCGCAGGACGCTCCAGCCGGTCGGACGTGGCAGGCGGAACCGGCGGCGCGCGGGCGCCTGAACGGTGGCTGCTGCCGTCGGCGCGGCGGGGGAAGCGGCGGTCGTCGTCTGCGTCATCCGAAGCTCTTCGACAGCTGGTTGAGGCCCATGAGGCGGCCGTAGAGGGTGACCACGGTGCCCAGCACCACCAGGAGGACGATGGAGAGCGCCGCCCCCAGCGGCCAGTTGAGCTGGATGATGATCGCCTCGAAGATCAGATTGGCGAACATGGCGTTGGTCGGCCCGCCGAGGATCAGCGGCGTGATGTAGGTGCCGGCCGCCAGCACGAAGCACAGCAGGCTTCCGGCCGCCAGACCGGGCAGCGACAGCGGCAGCGTCACCTTCAGGAAGGCCCCGAAGGGCGTGGCGCCCAGGGTGCGGGCGGCGGAGACCAGGTTGCCGTCGATGCCGACCACGCTGACGTAGACGTTCAGGATCATGAACGGCAGCAGATAGTGGACGAGGCCGAGGATCACCGTCGCCTCGTTATACAGCAGTTGCAGCGGCTCTCCGGTCAGCCCGGCCCATTGCAGCAGCGCGTTCACCGCGCCGCTGGTGCCGAGAATGTTGATCCACGACAGGGTGCGGATGATGTAGCTGATCCAGAACGGCAGCATCAGCAGCATCAGCAGCAGAGCCTTGTTCTTCATGCGCGTGTTGGCGATGAAGTAGGCCGGGATGTAGCCGACGACGGCGCAGATGACGGTCGTCATCAGAGCGATGCGCACCGTGTAGAACAGGATGTCGTGATAAAAGACGTCGGTGAAGACTTCCGCCCAGTTATCCAGGTGGAAACCGCCGATATCGGCGCCGGTGGCCGTCCGCAGCCAGAAACTGTAGACGACGATAAAGCATAGCGGCGCCAGCAGCAGGAAGCTCAGCGTCCCCAGCGCGGGGGACAGCAGAAGCCACGGGCGCGCCTTGGTTTCGGCAAGGCTGCTCACGATTTGAAGTCCCTGTTCGGTCGAAGGCGGCGATGGGCCGCGGGCGGCTTCTGGCGACCGCCCTTTGAGGATGACCGAAGTCTAACCAGCACGGTCGACATTTAAGAAATAGATAGTCACAATCCCCGCCATAGCATTTGGGAATGCGGCAGGAGTGGCCATTGCGGAATGACCTGGATCAGCCGACGGAAACGGCGGGGGGCGCCGACGCCCTCGACCGGCTGGCGGCGCTGGAACGCTTCACCCGCCAGCTGGACTGGAACCTGCTGCGCACCTTCATGATGATCGTGCAGGAAGGCGGCATCACCCGCGCCGCCGACCGCATGCTGCTGACCCAGCCCACCGTCTCCAACCGCCTGAAGCGACTGGAACGGCAGTTGGGCCGCCGGCTGGTGGAGCGCGGCGCCGGCACCTTCCGCGTCACCGCCCATGGCGACCTGCTGTATCGCGAATGCGTCGAGATCTACGGCAACATCTCGCGCCTGAACGTGCTGCTGCGCGACATCCGCGAGGAGATTTCCGGCCACGTTTCCATCGTCATGGCCAGCCACGTGCAGACGCCGCTGCTCGACGAGGTGCTGGCGGACTTCCACCAGCGCCACCCGCTGGTCACCTTCTCCATCGACGTCACCACCTCCACCGACGTCACCCAGCAGGTGCAGCACAAGACCGCCAGTTGCGGCATCTGCCTGGTCTACGATCGCGTTCCGGGGTTGCGGTACGAAGTGCTGTTCCGCGAGCATTTCCAGTTCTTTTGCGGCCGCCGCAATCCGCTGTTCGGACGCACCGACCTGACCATCGCCGATCTGCGCGACCAGCCGCTGGTCAGCTTCAAGACCGATCAGCTGTCCGGCGTGCTGCGCCCGGTCGCCCTGCTGCGCACGCAGGAGCGCATCGAGGGCCGGGTGGTCGGCACCACGTCAAACCTGGAGGAGGTGCGGCGCATGATCCTGGCGGGGCTCGGCATCGGTCCCATGCCCATGCATGTGGTCGAGGCCGATGTCCGCGACGGGCGCCTGTGGCCGTTGCCCCCCTACGACTCGCCGCCCGCCGTCGACGTCTATCTGATCACCAATCCCTCCACCCATCTGAACCGGGCCGAAGCCGCCTTCGTGGACGCCGTGCGGGAGAAGGTGGCGGCAACGCCGGCGCGGGAACGCATCTACCCCTACCCCTTGCCGGGACGCCCCTCGCGACCCCCGCCGTCCCCACGCTAAATATCCGACCAGCCCGGAATGTTTCTCCCCCCTCACCCAAAAGCTGTATCATCTCTCCCGTTTGATCGGCTTTGACGCCGTTTGGGGATGACATGGGGAAGGACAAAACCGATGGCTGACGTGTATGCGAAGCACTGGCAGAACGCCAAGGCCGCCTTCGAGCGAGCAACCGGCAAAAAGAAGCCGAGCGGCAAGTTTCTCGGCATTTTCAGCCGTACCGGCATGACCGATGCCTGCAAGGGCCTCGACAAGGCGGCGGACAGCGATGCCGCCACCATGGAAAAGGCGCTCGCCGCTTTCAAGAAAACCGCCTCGGCCTACGAAAAGGAACTGGTCGCCGCCGAAAAGGCTGACAGCGACGCCGACTACAAGAAGGAAGTCCAGAAGCTGGTGGGCGAGATGGACACCATCGAGACCCTGTTCCGCTCGGCGCTGGAGGAAAAGCTTCCGGTCAATATCCGCCTGCCCAACGCCATCAGCCGCAGCGACGATGTCTTCCGCCGCGTGAAATCGAAGCAGGTGGACCTGAAGCCGGTGGCCTTCATCGTCGGCTTCTCCGAAAGCTCGGTCCGGCTGGCGAAGATGGTCGAGGACGAGGTCGATGGGCTGGTGCAAACCCTGATCACCCGCTCCAGCGCCATGATCCGCGACCTGGAGGAGGAACTGGCCGCCTATATCGAGACCACCACGCCGAAGGCGCTGGCGGCGAAGGACAAGGACAAGGCCGTCCAGGCCATGATGAAGGACTGCACCAACATCATCGCCCGCTACCGCATGGAAGTGGACTCGATGGTGGACGCCATCTGCAAGGACTGGTTCACCAAGAACAAAATCGCATCCGACTACAAGAAGGGCTTTGCTCTCACGGTGGTGAAGGGCGTGGTCGGCATCACCCTGTCGGTGACGGCGACGGTGCTGACGGGCGGCGCCGCCCTGACCGTCATTCTTCCGGCCATCGCCTCCAACGGCAAGACGCTGGTGAGCATGCTGTCCGCCACCCACAAATATCTGCGCGACATCGAAACCACCGAGCAGAAGCTGATCGAGGCCAACAAGGAAGTGGTGGATCTGTACGAAACCGCCACCCGCGCCAGTGTGGAATGGACGGAGTTCCAGTCCTTCCTCGGGGCGCCCTGGGTCAACGGCATCCAGGATCTGTCGAAGACGACGGACGAGTACACCAAGAAGTGCGTCGACTACGAAAACAAGTACCTGCCGCCGATCCGCGCCAAGTTCCGCGAGTTGGAAAAGCAGATCGGCCAGGTGGCCGATATCGACGCGGCGCTGGCCCGCAAGCTGTCCTCCGCCTACGACGAAGCCTTCACGGCCGTCGCCAACGAGAACAAGGTCCTGGAAAAGCGCATGGATTTGCGCATCAAGGCGCGCAGCGACGTGGAGGTTCTGCAAGCGACGCGCCCAGGTGTAATCAAGCTCTACAAAGCCGTCGACAGCGGCAGCAACATCGCCGCCGCCGGCTCGGCGGTGAAAAACCTGGTGTCCATCGTCACCGCGGTCATCTGATCGCCGCCGCCTTCCGCGGCAGAGCATGACGACGGGATGACGAACCTGACCCGAAGTGGTAGGAAGACAGGCAAAGACAGGGCCCACCGCCATGAACCGCCTTCTTCTTCTCACTGCCGTCATTGCTCTGCTGTCGGGGTTGGCGGCTGTCGCCCGGCCCGCCGCCGCCACCGATATCCGAATCGGCGTTCTTGCCATCCGGGGGCCGGAGGCGACGGTGACGGCCTGGACACCCACGCTTCAGGCGCTGGCGGAGGCCCTGCCCGATCACCATCTGGTGCTGGTGCCGCTGGATCTGGACACCATGCGGCGGGCGGTCGCCAACGGCGAACTCGACTTCATCATCACCAACCCCGGCCATTACGTCGAGTTGGAGGCCGCCCACGCCGTCACCCGTCTGGCCACCCTGGAAACCACCGATCACGGGACACCGCGCGCGGCGCTGGGGTCGGTCATCTTCGCCCGCGCCGACCGGACCGACATCGAGACCCTTACCGACCTGAAGGGCAAGGTCTTCACGGCGGTGGACCCGCTTGCCTTCGGTGGCTTCCAGGTGCCGTGGCGCGAGCTTCTGGCCGCCGGCATCGACCCCCACCGGGACGTCAAGGAACTGCGGTTCATCGGCTTCCCCCTCGACCAGTTGGTCTACGACGTGCGCGACGGCCGCACCGATGCCGCCACCGTGCGGGCCTGCCTGCTGGAGGAAATGGCCGCCGAGGGGCGTATCAGCCTGACCGACTTCCGCATCCTGAACCCGATGCCGGTGGAAGGCTTCCCCTGCCTGCTGTCGACGCGGCTTTACCCCGATTGGCCGTTCGCCAAGCTGCACGACACCGACCGTCTTCTGGCCAAACAGGTGACGGTGGCGCTGCTCAGTCTGGGCGGCGAGGTGCCGTTGCGGCCCGGCGCCACCCAATGGACCGTCCCGCTCAGTTACCAGTCGGTCTATGATCTTTACGCCGATCTGCGGATCGGTCCCTTTGCGGTGCAGCCCGGCGCGATGATGGCGGAGATGCTGCGCCGCCATTGGGAGTGGCCGGCCCTGGCGGTGGCGCTGCTGCTGCTGGCGACCCTGGTACACCTGCGCACCGAACGGCTGGTGGCGCGGCGGACGGCGGAGTTGCATCGCGAGATGGAAGAGCGCCGCAAGGCGCAGGAAGAGTCGCAACTCCGGCTGGCCGAACTGGCGCATGTGTCCCGCCGCTCCACCTTGGGCGAGTTGGCGTCCGGCCTCGCGCACGAGATCAACCAACCGCTATCGACCATCACCACCATCGCCAACGACGGCATCCGCCGTCTGGAGCAGGCGCGTGGCGGGGCCTCGGCCACGGCCCTGGCCGACGAAACGCTGGCCTCCTTCCACGACATCGTGGCCCAGACGCGGCGGGCGACCGGCGTCATCCAGAACATCCGGGGCTTCCTGCGCAAGGGCGAGGATGACCGCCGACCACTCGACATCAACCAAGTGCTCGGCGATGCCGCCGCCCTGCTGGCGGTGGAGTGCGAGCACGGAGCAACTCCGGTGCAACTCGACCTCGGGTCCGACCTGCCGCCGGTGACCGCCGACCGGATTCAGTTGGAGCAGGTGGTGGTCAACCTCATGCGCAATGCGGTGGAAGCCATGCAGACGGTGCGGCCAGCGGAACGTCGGCTGGTGCTGCGCAGCAGCCTGAGCGAGGACGCCGGCGCGGTTCTGGTGTCGGTGCGCGATACCGGGCCCGGCCTCCCGGCCGACATCCAGGATCACCTGTTCGAACCGTTCTTCACCACCAAGCCCAACGGCATGGGCCTCGGCTTGCCCATCAGCCAGAGCATCATCGAAAGCCACGGTGGCTGGCTGACGGTCGACAGCGAGCCGGACGGCATCGGCACCGTCGTCACCTTCTCCCTTCCAGCCACCCCGGCTATGGCATCCGGGGCGCCTGCTCGATGACCCCGTACCAACCGAGCCCCTGATAGGTCTCGTACCCCGGAGTGAGGGCGAAGCCGACCATGCAGCCGCCATCATTGACGTAGGCGCCGCTCGGCTTACCGCCGGTGACCAGGGGATAGGTGGCGGTGAGCACGCCGGCACCATCGCTGCTGGCGATGATGCGGTGGCGGCTGTCGAGCAGCAGAACGCGGGTGCGGGCCCGTTCCTCGTCGGTGAAGCGCAATCCCCCCACGATGGCCTGGGCCTGCCGCTCCCAGTCGAAGAAGACCCCGAGAACGCCGAGAACCGGCCCCCGCGCCTCCCCCTCACGACGAACGGCGGTGGCGTAAGTGGCCACGGCGGCATCGCCCAGGGCACGGCTGCGGCTGACGTCGGCCACCGCATAGGCGCCGCCGTCACGGGTGGCCATGGCATCGCGAAACCATTGCTCCCCCTCCACCGACGCGCCGACCACGCCGGGGTAACGATCGGGACGGCCGTTGGCCAGCACGCGGCCGCCGCGATCCACCACCCACAGGTCGAGATAGACCGTATAGCTGTCGAGGATGACGCCAAGGCGCTGGGCGGCATGGCGGCAGCGGTCCGCCGTCGGCTCGGCGCAGGCATCCACCACCGCCCGGTCGGTCGCCCACCAGCGCACATCGCAGGAGCGTTCATAGAGGTTCCGGTCCATCAGTTCGATGGCATAGCCGGCAAGGTCGGTGAGACGGGAGCCGCGTACCCGCTGCGCCGTCTCCTGCAAATCGACCACCTCCTGACGGAACATCTCGCGCAGTTCGTCGGCGATGACCGTGACCTGCCCGGAGATTTCCTTCACTTCGTTCGCCACCACCGCGAACCCCCGCCCGACATCACCGGCGCGCGAGGCCTCGATGAGGGCGTTCAGGGCCAGAATGTTGGTGGCCTTGGTGACCTTCTGGATTTCATCGACTTTCACCGTCGCCAGCGTGCTGATTTTTGTCGCCAGCGTCAGGATGCGCTCAGGCATTGCGTCCCCTCCCCAGTGGACAGCTCCCCCTCCTAATCGGGGACAGTACCACACAGGCCGCACAGGAACTAAGCGGAAGAAGAGGATGCCTATACTTTTGGCACTACCCGCCCTGACCCCAAGCCTGCCCCTCCCCCCGCTGCCCGCATGCCCGAGCCCTGACCATGGAAAAGGGCGGCCCCTCGCGGCGACCGCCCTTTCCTTGCGTTCAAGCAGAACCGACGCTGGCGTCAGCCCAGGATCTTCTTTTTCAGCAGGTCGTTCACCGCCTGCGGGTTGGCCTTGCCCTGGGTGGCCTTCATCACCTGGCCGGTGAACCAACCCAACAGCTTGTCCTTGCCGGCGCGGATGTCTTCCACCTTGTCCATGTTGGCGGCCATGACCTCGTCGATGGCCTTTTCGATGGCCCCAGTGTCGGTCACCTGCTTCATGCCGCGCTCTTCCACGATCTTCGCCGGGTCGTCGCCGGTCTCGATCATGATCTCGAACACGTCCTTGGCGAGGCGGCCCGACAGCGTGCCGTCGGCGATGAGGTCCAGCAGGGCGCCCAGCTGGTCCGCCGCCACCGGGCTTTCACTCACGCCCTTGCCGAGCTTGTTGAGGGCGCCGAACAGATTGGTGGTCACCCAGTTGGCGGCCTGCTTGCCGTCGCGGCCCGTGGCCACCGTCTCGAAGTAGTCGGCGCTTTCCTTCTCGAACACCAGCACGGTCGCGTCATAGGGCGACAGGCCGTAGTCGGCGATGAACCGCTGCTTCTTCTCGTCCGGCAGTTCCGGCAGGCTGGCGCGGATCTTTTCAACGAAGGCGTCGTCGAATTCCAGCGGCAGCAAGTCGGGATCGGGGAAGTAGCGGTAGTCGTGCGCGTTTTCCTTGTTGCGCAGGGACCGCGTCTCGCCCTTGCCGGGATCGAACAGGCGGGTTTCCTGCTCGATCTTGCCGCCGTTCTCGTAGACCTCGACGTGGCGCTTGGCCTCGTACTCGATGGCCTGCATGACGAAGCGCACCGAGTTGACGTTCTTGATCTCGCAGCGGGTGCGGAAGCCCTCGCCCGGACGGCGCACGCTGACGTTCACGTCGCAGCGCATGGAGCCTTCCTCCATGTTGCCGTCGCAGGTGCCGAGGTAGCGCAGGATGGCGCGCAGCTTGCGCAGGTAGGCGCCGGCCTCTTCCGGGGTCCGCATGTCGGGCTTGGAGACGATCTCCATCAGCGCGACGCCCGAGCGGTTCAAGTCCACGAAGGTCTTCTGCGGGTGCTGGTCGTGCATGGACTTGCCGGCGTCCTGCTCCAGGTGCAGGCGCTCGATCCCCACCTCGCGGGTGGAGCCGTCGGGCATGTCGAGGATCAGCGTGCCGAGGCCAACGATGGGCAGCTCGTACTGGCTGATCTGGTAGCCCTGCGGCAGGTCGGCATAGAAGTAGTTCTTGCGGGCAAAGACGCTGCGCTTGTTGATCTGGGCCTTGAGGCCGAGACCGGTGCGCACCGCCTGTTCCACCGCCACGGCGTTGATGACCGGCAGCATGCCGGGGAAGCCGGCGTCGACGAAGCTGACCTGGGTGTTGGCCTCGGCCCCGAAGGCCGTGGCGGCGCCCGAGAACAGCTTGGCGTTGGAAATGACCTGGGCGTGAACCTCAAGACCGATCACGACTTCCCAGTCGCCCGTCTCGCCCTGAATGACGTAGCTCATGTCCCTCACGCCTCCACGATGGCGGGCTTCGCGGTGAAGCCGGCCGCCTTCTCCATCACCTCACCCACGCGCAGCACCGTCTCCTCGTCGAAGGGACGGCCGATGAGTTGCAGGCCGAGCGGCAGCCCCTCGGCGCTCAGGTCCACCGGCAGCGACAGGCCCGGCAGGCCGGCCAGCGAAGTCGGAACGGTGAAGACGTCGTTCAGGTACATGGTGATGGGGTCGTCGATCTCCGCCCCCAGCTCGAAGGCGGCGGACGGCGCCGTCGGCGTCAGGATGACGTCGCAGGTCTCGAACGCCTTGCGGAAGTCCTGCGCGATGAGAGCGCGGACCTTCTGAGCCTTCAGGTAATAGGCGTCGTAATAGCCGGCCGACAGGGCATAGGTGCCGATGAGGATGCGGCGGCGCACTTCCTTGCCGAAGCCTTCGCCGCGGGTCTTCATGTACATGTCGTCCAGCGACCGCACGCCCTCGGTCACCCGCAGACCGAACCGCACGCCGTCGTACCGGGCGAGGTTGGACGAGCATTCCGCCGGCGCCACGATGTAGTAGGTCGGCAGGGCGTACTTGGTGTGCGGCAGGCTGATGTCCACCGGTGTGGCGCCGGCGTCCTTCAGCATCTGGATGCCCTTCTGCCACACCGCGTCGATCTCGGCGTTCAGGCCCTCGGGGCGGTACTCGGCCGGGATGCCGACCTTCAGGCCGCGCACGTCGCCGGACAGCGCCGCCTCGAAGTCGGGCACCGGGATATTGGCCGAGGTGCTGTCCTTGGGGTCGAAGCCGGCCATGGCGCCCAGCATGATGGCGGCGTCGCGCACCGTGCGGGTCATGGGGCCGGCCTGGTCCAGCGACGACGCGAAGGCGACCACGCCCCAGCGCGAGCAGCGGCCGTAGGTCGGCTTCAGGCCGACGATGCCGGTGAAGGCGGCCGGCTGGCGGATGGAGCCGCCGGTGTCGGTGCCGGTGGCGGCCATGGCGAGGCGCCCCGAGACCGCCGCCGCCGAGCCGCCGGACGAGCCGCCGGGCACCAGATCTTTGCTGTCGCCGGTGCGCTTCCACGGGTTCTTGACCGGGCCGTAGTAGCTGGTCTCGTTGGACGAGCCCATGGCGAATTCGTCGAGGTTGGTCTTGCCGAGCGTCACCGCGCCCGCCTTCTTCAGGTTGGCCGAGACGGTGCTTTCATACTGCGGCTTGAAGCCGTCGAGGATGTGGCTGGCGGCGGTGGTCAGCACGCCCTCGGTGCAGAACAGGTCCTTCATGCCGATGGGGATGCCGGCCATGGCCCCCGCGTCGCCGGCCTTCAAGGCGGCGTCGGCGGCATCGGCCTGGGTCAGCGCCAGCTCCGGCGTTTCGGTGATGTAGGCGTTCAGGTCGCGGTGCTTCGCCATGGCGTCGATGTGCGCCTGGGTCAGCTCGCGGGCGGAGAACTCGCCCTTCTTCAGCCCGTCGCGGGCCGCGGCGATGGTGAGGTCGGTGAGCCGGGTCATGGTCATTCCACCACCTTGGGAACGGTGAAGAAGCCCTCGATCGCGTCGGGCGCGTTGGCGAGGACCTTCTGCTGGATGCCGCCGTCGGTGACGACGTCATCGCGCCAGCGCATGGCCATGTCGGTCACGCTGGTCATGGGCTCGACGCCCTGGGTGTCCACCTCGCCCAGTTGCTCGACAAAGCCCAGGATGGCCGTCAGTTGCTCGGCAAGCTGCGGCAGTTCGGCATCGGGCACTTCGATACGGGCGAGGAACGCGATGTTCCTGACGGTGGTGTTGTCCAGCGACATGCGGTAAGTGTCTCCGACTTGAACGGAAAAGCGGCGGACGGCGCCCGCAAAGCGCCGGAATCCGCCGGTTTCGAGGAAACGCGCGGAAGGTAGCACCCACCATGGCGATCCGCAACCCTGCCGACCTGAAGGCCGACCTGAAGCGCGGCCAGCGGCTGCTCGGCATTGATCTCGGTACCAAGACCATTGGCCTCGCGCTGTCCGACGCCCTGCTGATGGGGGCGACGCCGCTCGCCACCCTCAAGCGCACCAAGTTCACCAAGGACGCCGAGGAGTTGTTCAAGGTGATCGACACGCGCGAGGTCGGCGGCCTCGTCCTCGGCCTGCCGGTGGAGATGAGCGGCGAGGAAGGCAAGCGTGCCCAGTCCACCCGTCAGTTCGCCACCAACATCCTGGCGATCCGCGACATGCCGCTGTGCTTCTGGGACGAACGCCTGTCCACCGCCGCCGTCGAGCGGGTGATGATCGAGGACTTCGACATGAGCCGCAAGAAACGCGCCGAGAAGATCGACTCCCACGCCGCCGCCTTCATCCTCCAGGGCGTGCTGGACGTCATCGGGCGCGGCTGAGACGCGCCTTCAGCCCGCCGGCAGATGATCCAGCGGCAGCGCCGCCCGATCCTTCACCGTCTGGATGGCGACGTTGCTGCGGATGTCGCTGACGCCGGGCAGGCGCAGCAGGATGCCGGTCAGGAAGCGTTCGTAGGCGGCGAGATCGGGCACCACCACTTGCAGCAGGAAATCCGATTCGCCGGACACCAGATGGGCGGACACCACCTGCGGCAGCGCCCGCACGGCGGCGCGGAAGGCTTCCGCGTCGTCCTCGCGGTGACGCTCCACCTTCACCCCCACGAACACCGTCAGACCGAGGCCGACCGCCGCGCGATCCAGGGCGGCATGATAGCCACGGATCAGCCCGGCCTCCTCCAGCAGGCGCACCCGCCGCAGGCACGGCGACGGCGACAGGCCCACTTCCTCCGCCAGATGGACGTTGCTCAGGCGGCCGTCGCGCTGCAACGCCCGCAGGATCCGGTGGTCGATGGCATCCAGCACCATTATTGGCATGATCTCCCTGGGTGAAGCTCCATCATAGCAGAAGATGCCAAACCGGGCTCGCATGATGGCAGTCTTCGCAAGGACATGCCCCGCCCGGCGCCCCTATCCTCGGCGTGTTCCCGCTCCTTGGAAGACCGCGCCATGCCGCTCGACACGCTTCTGTTCGTCACCGCCCTGTCGGCCGCCTATGCCGTGCCGGGGCCGGACATGCTGCTGGTGCTGGAAACCGGCGCCCGACGGGATCGCCAGGCGGTGGTCGCCACCCTTGCCGGGTTGGCGGTGGCGCGGGCGGCCCATGTCACCCTCGCCGCCATGGGACTGACGGCGCTGGTGCAGGCGGTGCCGGAGGCGTTCACGGCGCTGCGGTGGATTGGCGCCGGCTGGCTGGTATGGCTCGGCTGGCGCATCCTGGCCAGCGCGGCGGCGGCCCGGCTGGGGTCGGATGCCATGGGGACAGCCCCGCCGCAGCCGTTTCGCCAAGCGCTGCTGACCAACCTTCTCAACCCCAAGGCGCTGCTGTTCTGCTCGATCCTGCTGCCGCAGTTCGTCAGCCCCGACACGCCCTCCCCGGCCGCCGAGTTCCTGTGGCTGGGCGGGGTGCTGGTGGCGGTGGGGCTGTTGTTCGACGCGGCTTACGCGGCGCTCGGCACCCGGATCGGCCGGCTGACCGCCTCCCGCCCAGGGCTGGCGCTGGTTCAGCAGCGGTGCGCCGGCGGTATCCTGATCGGCTTCGGGATTCACCTCGCCGTGGTGCGGTGATGCGGCCTCACGCCGCCTTGCGCATGGCCGCCGTCATCACCCCGGCGCCGATCAGCAGGGTGCCGCCGGTGCGGTTCACCGCCCGCTGCACCGCCGGCTTGCGGATCAGGCCACGGGCGCCCGAGGCCAGCATGGCATAGCCGAAGGCATTGGCGGCGGCGAGCACCAGGAAGGTCGCCTCCATCACCGCGAACTGCGGCAGCAGCGGCTGCGAGGCGTTCAGGAACTGCGGCAGGAAGGCGACGAAGAAGACGATGCTCTTGGGGTTGAGCACCGTCACCAGGAACATGTGCGCGGTCATGCGGCGGGCGCTGACGGGGCGCACGTCGGCCGTCACCTCGCCGGTGGAGACCGGCGCCCGCCACAGCTTGATGCCGAGGTAGACGAGATAGGCGGCGCCGATCCACTTGATGACGGTGAACAGCGTCGCCGAGGTCGCCAGCAGCACGCCAAGGCCGAGCAGCGAGGCGGTCATGGCGACGAAATCGCCCAGCGCCACCCCCACCACCGACGCCAACGCCGCCCGCCGCCCGTGACCGAGGGCATAGGACACCACCAGCAGCACCGTCGGCCCCGGAATGGCCAGCATGATGGCCGAAGCGACGGCAAAGGCGATCCAGGTTTCGGGCGACATGGCGGCGGCATCCCGGCGAACGGTTGAAGACGTGGACCATGGAGCACCTGTTGCGGCGCGGATGCAAGGGGGAAGCGGCTGGTGACTTCCGCCCCGCCTCCCCATGTAGTAACGT
>JAEWWF010000048.1 GCA_023396465.1 Pseudomonadota bacterium | reverse complement strand
CCCTCGCCCAGCCCAAGCCCGACCGCCTGCTAACCATCGCCCAG
Organism: Pseudomonadota bacterium; assembly: GCA_023396465.1. GTDB lineage: Bacteria > Pseudomonadota > Alphaproteobacteria > Rhodospirillales > Rhodospirillaceae > Caenispirillum. Next base: position 9,067 of record JAEWWF010000048.1, on the reverse strand, counting down.
GCGTTCCGCTTCGGCTTCACGGTGCCGGAGGTGGCGCAGGTCACCCACTACGACCCGTGGTTCCTGGAGCAGATCAAGGCCATCATCGACACCGAGGCGCGGGTGCGGGCCGAGGGCCTGCCGACCGACGCCGCCGGCCTGCTGACGCTGAAGAAGATGGGCTTCGCCGACCAGCGCCTCGCCCAGTTGACCGGCCGCAGCGCCGCCGAGGTGGCGGCCCTGCGCCATCACCTCAAGGTGCTGCCGGTCTACAAGCGCATCGACACCTGCGCCGGCGAGTTCCCGTCCGACACGCCTTACATGTACTCCTGCTACGAGGGCGACGGCGTGTCCCCCGGCGAGTGCGAGAGCCAGCCGACCGACGCCAAGAAGGTGGTCATCCTCGGCGGCGGTCCCAACCGTATCGGCCAGGGCATCGAGTTCGACTATTGCTGCGTCCATGCCGCCTACGCCCTCAAGGAGGCCGGCTATGAGACCATCATGGTCAACTGCAACCCGGAAACCGTCTCCACCGACTACGACACCTCCGACCGCCTGTACTTCGAGCCGCTGACCGCCGAGGACGTGATCGAGCTGATCCGCAAGGAACAGACCAACGGCACCGTCCACGGCGTCATCGTCCAGTTCGGCGGCCAGACCCCGCTGAAGCTGGCCGAGGCGCTGGAAAAGGCGCGCATCCCCATCCTCGGCACCACGCCGGACGCCATCGACCTGGCGGAAGACCGCGAGCGGTTCCAGCAATTGCTGCACCGCCTGGGCCTCAAGCAGCCGCCCAACGGCCTCGCCCGCTCCCTGGACGAGGCGCGCAAGGTGGCGGCGGATGTCGGCTACCCGGTGGTGGTGCGGCCGTCCTTCGTGCTCGGCGGGCGCGCCATGCGCATCGTCCATGACGAGGCGGAGCTGGACCGCTACATGCACGAGGCGGTGGTGGTGTCGGGCGACGATCCGGTGCTGCTCGACCACTATCTGGCCGGCGCCATCGAGGTGGACGTCGATGCCATCTGCGATGCCTCCGGGCAGGTCTACGTCGCCGGCGTCATGCAGCACATCGAGGAAGCCGGCGTGCATTCCGGCGACTCGGCCTGTTCGCTGCCGCCCTACTCGCTCACCGACGACAAGATCGAGGAATTGAAGGTCCAGACCCAGGCGCTCGCCAAGGGCCTGAACGTGGTCGGCCTGATGAACGTGCAGTTCGCCGTCCAGCAGGGCACCGTCTTCATCCTGGAAGTGAACCCGCGCGCCAGCCGCACGGTGCCCTTCGTGGCCAAGGCGACCGGCGTGCCGGTGGCCAAGATCGCCGCCCGCGTCATGGCCGGCGAGGCCCTGGCCGACTTCGCCCTGCCGGCCATCGCCAAGCCCAAGCATGTGGCGGTGAAGGAGGCGGTGTTCCCCTTCGCCCGCTTCCCCGGCGTCGACATCGTGCTCGGCCCCGAGATGAAGTCGACCGGCGAGGTCATGGGCATCGACAGCGATTTCCACCGCGCCTTCGCCAAGTCACAGATCGGCGCCGGCGCCCGCTTGCCCATGGCCGGACGGGTGTTCCTGTCGGTGCGCGACGGCGACAAGATCGCCGCCCTCGGCGTTGCCCGCAAGCTGACGGAACTGGGCTTCGTGGTGCTCGCCACCCGCGGCACCGCCGCCTTCCTCGGCCAGCACGGCGTCACGGTGGAAACGGTGAACAAGGTGCTGGAGGGCCGCCCGCACTGCGTCGACCGCATGCTGTCGGGCGAGGTCGACATGGTCATCAACACCACCGAGGGCAGCCAGGCGCTGAAGGACAGCTTCGACATCCGCAACACCGCGCTGACGCGCAACATCGCCCATTACACCACCCTGCCCGGTGCCCTGGCGGCGGTGGACGCCATTGCGGCCCTGAAGCGCGGCGAGCTTGATGTGGCGCCGCTTCAGTCCTATTTTGGTTAGCCATCGTGACGGGGCGCGCCCGACGCGCCCCGTCGGCTTTTGTCTACGTGGTTCATCAGGGGTTCTCGAATGGAGAAGATTCCCATGACTCCGAAGGGCCTGGCCCTTCTGGAGCAGGAGCTGAAGCACTTGCGCTCGGTCGAACGCCCGAACGTCATCAAGGCGATCGCCGAGGCCCGTGAACACGGCGACCTGTCCGAGAACGCCGAGTACCATGCCGCCCGCGAGCGGCAGAGCTTCATCGAAGGCCGCATTTCCGAGCTGGAAGACATCATCGGCCGCGCCGACGTCATCGACATCGCCAAGATGTCGGGCGACAAGGTGCGCTTCGGCGCCACCGTGGTGGTGGCCGACGAGGATACCGACGAGGAAGTGAGCTACCAGATCGTCGGCCCGCACGAGGCCGATCTGAAGCAGGGCCGCATCAGCATCCAGTCGCCCATCGCCCGCGCCCTGATCGGCAAGAGCGAAGGCGACGTGGTGGAGGTGAACGCCCCCGGCGGCTCGCGCTCCTACGAGATCATCTCGGTGAAGTTCATCGACTCCTGACCCTGGCGGCATCCGCCCGAGCCTGCGCAACCGCCGCGCCCCTTCCGGGAGCGCGGCGGTTTCGTTTTGCGCCGGGATGCTGTCAGCCGAACATCATGGCGTCGATGTCGTCCTGCGACATGCCCATGCCCTCGGCCTGCGGGCCGTGCAGCAGGTGCTTGTCCTCGCGGGTGTCATCGGGGCGGTTGCGGATGATCTCGGTGCGGGCGGTGCCCTCCTCGATCTCCCACAGTTCCACCAGACGCTTCAGTTCCGCCTCGACATGCAGCAGCGTGTTGATGGCGGCCGAGATACGCTGACCGGTGATATCCTGGAAGCTGCACGCGGTCATGATCTCGATCACCTGGGTGCTCAGTTCCTGGTAGAGCATGACGTCCAGGCGGTCCATGTGGCCGTCGAGCAGGGTCTGCATGGTTTCGGCCGATTGCAGAATGTGCTGGGTGGCGTGCTCCGTCGCCTCCACCACCGACCCCAGTTCCGAGGTCGCGGCGACGATGTGATCCGATTCGCCATGGGCCGGCGACAGTGCCGCCACATGGTCGCGGGTCAGGTCAATGCGGTCGACCAGTTCCGCCAGCCCCTGGCGAATGAGGCTGAAGTTGCCGGGATCGCCATGGTACGACCCCGCCGACGGGGAGGTTGCGACGGCACCCGGCAAGGGTGGGACGATATCGGGAGTGGGAGTGGGAGTGGGAGTGGGAGTAGCCGTTGGCGCCGGCGCCGCGCCGGGGGCGGCCGGCAACGACAGTCCATCGCGGGCCATGGCCCGCAGTTCACTCCGGACCACCTCGCCGACCACCTGCCGCATGTCCGCCGACAGGGCGAGGATGGCGGCGGCCAGATGGCCGATCTGCTGCTCGATATTGGTGGTGCTCATGTCCTGGCTCTCTCCCGATGCGCGTCCAGCGGAGCAAACCGCGGGCCAACCGGAAGATGCAGCGAAACCGCCATCCGAAGCCGCCACGAGCGCACGCTGTCGCGTTTTGCATCGCGCGGTGGTGGGCAGCACCCCCGCCCTGCAAACGCCACCCGCCGCAGCGTCCCCCTACTCCCGAAGACAGAAGAGCCGAAAAAGGAAAAGGCGCCGATTGCTCAGCGCCTTTCTCCCTCCGCATCGTGCTCCCGCTCCGGTACGGGCTCGGGACCGGAGTCCACGTCGATAGGCACCCCCGGCTGCTGTTTGCCGGTGCGGATGGCCAGCGCCGACTTGACATGCGCCACGTTGGGCGCCGCCGTCAGGCGGGTGGTCAGGAACCGCTGGTAGTCATCCCAGTCGTGGGCCACGACCTTGAGCAGAAAGTCGGTCTCGCCGGCCAGCATATGGCACTCACGGACCTCCGGCCACTGATTGACCAGGCCTTCAAAGGCGCGCAGGTCGGCCTCCGCCTGACTGTTGAGGCCGACATGGGCGAACACGGTGACATGATACCCGAGCGCAGCGGGATCGATGTCGGCGTGGTAGCCCCGGATGTAACCGGCCTCCTCCAGTGCCCGCACGCGCCGCAGGCAGGGCGGAGCCGAGATGCCGGCCCGGCGGGCCAGTTCCACGTTGGTCATCCGGCCGTCTGCTTGCAGGTCGCTCAGGATGCGCCGATCGATGCGATCAAGCTTCACCCGCTGCATATGGTGTTCGTCCTCCCGGTAAGGCGTCGGAATCTTGTATCGCACCGACGCAATGATGTTTCAAGGTAATGGGGCTTGGCGGTAATGACAATAAGCCTTTCCGCAAAAAGACAACAATTTCACTAGGCTCACGCGCTGAAAGTCCGGTAACGTCGTGGCATCGTCGGCATCGGACAACGCACAACCCTGCATGGCTCCTGCGCATCCGACGCAGACCTCCGTCACCCGGCTGTCAAGGCCGCACCGGCCCCCACGGGTGGACATCGGCGGAACAGAGGAACAGTTGCTGCGCCGTCTGCACGGATGCCATGGGGCCCCTTATTCCTTTAATTATTCCGGCTTGCAAACCGGCCGGTGCGGCGGCTAGATAGGGCCGCGTTTGGCCGTCAGGCCAATACTCTTTCTTCATGGGAGCGAGCATATGACCGAGACCGTCAGCATTACCTCTCTGGTCGCCAAGCAGGCCCCGGATTTCACCGCCCAGGCCGTGATGCCCGACAACAGCATCAACCCGGCCTTCAACCTGAAGGAATACCTCGCCGGTTCCTACGGCTGGGTGTTCTTCTACCCGCTCGACTTCACCTTCGTCTGCCCGTCGGAGATCATCGCCCACGACCACCGCCTGGCCCAGTTCCAGGAGCGCAACTGCAAGGTCGTGTCGGTGTCCATCGACAGCCAGTTCAGCCACCTGGCCTGGAAGAAGACGCCGCAGGATGAAGGCGGCCTCGGCAACGTGCAGTTCCCCATGGTCGCCGACGTGACCAAGGACATCGCCCGCAACTTCGGCGTCCTGCTGCCGGCCGGCGTCGCCCTGCGCGGCTCGTTCCTGATCGACAAGAACTTCAACGTCCGCCACGCCACCATCAACGACCTGCCGCTCGGCCGTAACGTCGATGAAGGTCTGCGCCTGCTGGACGCCCTCCAGTTCCACGAAGAGCACGGCGAGGTCTGCCCCGCCGGCTGGACCAAGGGCAAGAAGGGCATGAAGGCGACCCCCGATGGCGTCGCCGCCTTCCTGAAGGAAAGCGCCAAGGAGCTGTAAGGCTTCCGCCATCCGGCCGCTGACCGCTGGCAGGGCGTCCGCTTCGGCGGGCGCCCTGTCGCTTTTGGGGCGGCGGCGACCATTTGTTGCGCGGGCGGGACGGCCTCACTATCCTCCCCTCCACCGTATGACCCGGACCCGTCGCAGGCGTCCGCATCCGCATGGGAAAGGCCCTCCTGTCATGGTCGAGCATCACACCAAAGTCCTCATCCTCGGCTCCGGCCCGGCCGGCTGCACCGCCGCCATCTACGCCGCCCGCTCCAACCTGGCGCCGATTCTGGTGTCCGGCATCCAGCCCGGCGGCCAGCTGACCATCACCACCGACGTGGAGAACTATCCGGGCTTTGCCGATCCGATCCAGGGGCCGTGGCTGATGGAGCAGATGCAGGCCCAGGCGCAGAACGTCGGCACCCGCTGGATGCACGACACCATCGTGTCGGTGGACCTGTCGCAACGCCCCTTCCGCGCCGTCGGCGATTCGGGCGACGTCTACCTGGGGGAGACGCTGATCATCTCGACCGGCGCCTCGGCCCGCTGGCTCGGCCTTGAGAGCGAGGCCCGCTTCCAGGGCTTCGGCGTCTCGGCCTGCGCCACCTGCGACGGGTTCTTCTTCCGCAACAAGGTGGTTGCCGTCATCGGCGGCGGCAACACGGCGGTGGAGGAAGCCATCTACCTCACCAACCACGCCAGCAAGGTCTACCTGATCCACCGCCGCGACTCGCTGCGGGCGGAAAAGATCATGCAGGACCGCCTGTTCGCCAACCCGAAGGTCGAAATGGTGTGGGACACGGTGGTGGCCGACGTGCTGGGCGGCGGCGAGCCGCTGGGCGTCACCGGCCTGTGCCTGGAGAACGTCAAGACCGGCGACAAGCGCGAGCTGCCGCTCGACGGCGTGTTCGTCGCCATCGGCCATTCGCCCAACACGGCGCTGTTCGAGGGACAGCTCGACATGGACGAGAACAAGTACCTGATCACCGCCCCGGACTCGACCGCCACCAACATTCCCGGCGTCTTCGCCGCCGGTGACGTGCAGGATCACGTCTACCGTCAGGCCGTGACGGCGGCGGGCACCGGCTGCATGGCCGCCATCGAGGCCGACCGTTTCCTCGCCCTCAACGGGCAGGCGTAGGGGCAACCACAACAGGTATGCGGTCACGGCATGGCTGACATCCGCCCGGCCTTCGGCTAGAACAGAGCCTTGGACCTGAACACCTGGGGGGACCATGCCGGCCCGCACGAACTCGATGATGGATTGGGACAAGCTGCGCATCTTCCACGCGGTGGCGGAGGCGGGGTCGTTCACCCATGCCGGCGAGTCGCTGAACCTCAGCCAGTCGGCCGTCAGCCGGCAGATCTCGGCGCTGGAGGAAAGCCTCAACGTCTCGCTGTTCCACCGCCACGCCCGCGGCCTGATCCTCACCGAGCAGGGCGAACTGCTCTACAACACGGTGCACGAGGTCTTCGCCAAGCTGTCCATGGCCGAAGCCCGCCTGACCGAGAGCCGCGAGCGCCCGGAAGGCCCGCTGAAGGTGACCACCACGGTCGCTTTCGGCTCGGTCTGGCTGACCCCGCGCATCAAGGAGTTCATGGACACCTACCCGCACATCGAGATGAGCCTGCTGCTCGATGACGGCGAGGTGGACCTGGCCATGCGCGAGGCCGATGTCGCCATCCGCTTCCATCCGCCGCGTCAGCCCGATCTGGTGCAGCGCCACCTGCTCGGCCTGCACTACAAGATCTATGCGTCGCCGGAATACCTGAAGAAGTTCGGCATCCCCAAGACCCCGGACGACCTCGACAACCACCGCCTCATCGTCTACGGCGAGGATGCCAAGGCGCCGGTGGACAACATGAACTGGCTGCTGACCGCCGGCGGCGTGCCGAAGAAGCGGCGGCAGGCGGTGCTGCGGGTCAACAACATCTACGGCATCTTCCGCGCCGTGCAGTCGGGCCTCGGCATCGCTGCCCTGCCGGAATACTTCTCGACCGAGGCGACCAATCTGGTCCAGGTGCTGCCGGAACTGCGCGGCCCCGGCTTCGACTGCTTCTTCGTTTACCCGGAAGAACTGCGCCATTCCAAGCGGGTGGCGGTGTTCCGCGACTTCCTGCTGCGCAAGCTGGGCGAAGGCAAGGCCTGAGCCGGCACGGCGGTCGGGCTTGCCCCGGCCGCCGACGCGGCCTATAGTCCGCGCCATGACCACGACGCGCATCCTCGCCCAGCACAGCTATTACCCGCTGCCCACATAACGGCGGCGTCGATGGTTCTTGTCTGATCCTTCCCCCCGCCGCAGGTCGGCGGCGGTGTCAGGATGAGGACGGGTCTCCGGCCTGCGGGCCTTCCTGGAGACCCCACGATGACCTTTCCCGATGGCTTTTCGCCCCGCTCCGACACCTTGCGCGTGCTGGCGGCGCGCGGCTTCCTGCACCAATGCACCGACTGGCAGGGGCTCGACGATGCCTTTGCCACCGGCACGCCGGTGACCGCCTACATCGGATTCGACGCCACCGCCGACAGCCTGCACGTCGGCCACCTGCTGTCGATCATGACCCTGCGCTGGTTGCAGAAGACCGGGCATCGGCCGCTGGTGCTCATGGGCGGCGGCACCACCCGCATCGGCGATCCCAGCTTCCGCGACACCACCCGGCCGCTGCTGGATGACGCCCAGATCGCCGCCAACATCGCCGGCATCCGCCGGGTGTTCGACCGCTTCCTGAGCTTCGGCGACGGCCCCACCGACGCGGTGATGGTGAATAATGCCGACTGGCTGGACGGGCTCGGCTACATCGCCTTCCTGCGCGATTTCGGGCGGCATTTCTCGGTCAACCGCATGCTGACCTTCGACTCCGTGCGCCAGCGCCTGGACCGCGAACAGCCGCTGACCTTCCTGGAATTCAACTACATGCTGTTGCAGGCCTTCGACTTCGTGGAACTGTCGCGCCGCTTCGGCTGCCGCCTGCAAATGGGCGGCTCCGACCAGTGGGGCAACATCGTCAACGGCGTCGAACTCGGCCGGCGGGTGGACGATGCCGCCCTGGTCGGCCTGACCACCCCGCTGCTCACCACCGCCTCGGGCGCCAAGATGGGCAAGACCGCCGGCGGCGCCGTGTGGCTCAATGCCGAGCGCCGTTCCCCCTTCGAGTTCTGGCAGTTCTGGCGCAATACCGAGGATGCCGACGTCGGCCGCTTCCTGCGCCTGTTCACCGAGCTGCCACTGGACGAGATCGGCCGCCTTGAAGCCCTCCCGGGGGCGGAGAGGAACGAGGCCAAGAAGGTGCTGGCGACGGCGGTGACAACGCTCGTTCACGGCCCCGTCGCCGCCGCCGAAGCGGCGGAGACGGCCCGCCGGGCCTTCGAGGAAGGCGCGGCGGCGGATGGCCTGCCAACGGTGGAGGTGGCGGCGGCGGCCCTGGCCACCGGCGTGCCGCTGGTCGATCTGCTGGTGGCGACGGGGCTTGCCACCTCCAAGGGCGAGGCGCGGCGTCTGGTGGCCGGCGGCGGCGCGCGGGTGGACGGCACGGCGGTGGAGGACGCGGCGGCGCTGGTCCGGGGCGCCGGGACCGTGCGCCTGTCGGCCGGGCGGAAACGGCACGCGCTGGTGCGGGCGGTGTGAGGACGGACAGGGCGGTTCTCACACCCTCCCCTTGTCCCGGCCCGAAACGCGGAACGGGGGCCCCTCACGGAGCCCCCGTTTCCCATTGAACCGCCGCATCAGACCAAGCGGCGATGGTGCGTCTCGGTGCCGCCTGGCAAGCGCGACCGCGCGCCGCCTTGATCGCTGCCGATCAAGGCGGCTTGGTCTCAGCGGGTCAGCGGCTTGTACTTGATGCGGTGCGGCTGGTCGGCCTCGGCGCCCAGGCGGCGCTTGCGGTCGGCCTCGTAGTCCTGATAGTTGCCCTCGAACCATTCGACGTGGCTGTCGCCCTCGAAGG
>JAEWWF010000392.1 GCA_023396465.1 Pseudomonadota bacterium | reverse complement strand
ATCCCGACCGTCTATGCCTTCAAGGACGGCCGCCCGGTGGACGGGTTCCAGGGCGCGCTGCCGGAAAGCCAGCTGAAGCAGTTCATCGAGCGGCTGGCCGGCGGCGGTGCCAATGTCATCGACGAGGCGCTGGCCCAGGCCAAGGAACTGCTGGACGCCGGTCAGGCCGACGAGGCCGCCGCCGTCTACGAACAGATTTTGGGCGAAGACCCAGCCAATCCGCTCGCCCTGGCGGGCATCATGCGCTGCTACATGGCCATGGGCGAGGCTGACGCCGCCCGCGAGGTGCTGGGCCAGCTGCCGGCCGATATCCTGGCCCATGCCGAGGTGCAGAGCGTGAAGACGGCGCTCGACCTCGCCGCCGAGGCCGGCAAGTACGCCGACGAGATCAGCGAGCTGGAGGCCCGCGTCGCCGCCGCCCCGGCCGACCTGGATGCCCGCTTCGAGCTGGCCAACGCCTGCTACGCCGCCAACAAGCGTCAGGAGGCGGTGGACCACCTGCTTGACATCTTCAAGCGCGACCGCACCTGGAACGACGACATGGCCCGCAAGCAGCTGGTCAAGTTCTTCGAGGCCTTCGGCCCCGCCGATCCGGCCACCATCCATGGCCGCAAGAAGTTGTCCTTGCTCATGTTCTCGTGAGTCCGCCGCGCCAGCACCGGGGAGACCGACGTCGTGACCTTGCCAGGGCCTTTCCACCCCCGCCGTGAAGACCTGCCCGACGTCCTCCCCATCTTCCCGCTGGGGGAGGTGCTGCTGCTGCCGGGCGGTCGCCTGCCGCTGAACATCTTCGAGCCGCGCTATCTGGCGATGACGTTGGATGCGCTCGGGGGCGGCCGCATGATCGGCATGGTGCTGCCGCTCGACAACGGCCCGATGGCGGTCGGCCAGGATCGGCCGGCGGTGTTCTCGGTTGGTTGCGCCGGTCGCATCTCGTCGTTTTCGGAAACCGACGACGGGCGGCTGCTCATCACCCTCACCGGCGTCTGCCGCTTCGCCGTCGGCAAGGAACTGCCGCTGCACCGGGGGTATCGTCGGGTGCAGCCGCAGTGGGACGACTTCGCGCAGGATCTCGCCCTGCCGTCGGACATCGCGCTCGACCGGCCGCGCCTGATGGATGCCCTCAAGGCTTTCGCCCTGCGTCACCGCATGCAGATCGATCCGCAGATCGTTGCCGCCCTGACGCCCTTGAACCTGGTCACCAGCCTCGCCATGCTGTGTCCGTTCTCGCCGGTGGAGCGTCAGGCGCTGCTGGAGGCCGATACGCCGCAGCAGCGCGCCGATACCCTGGTGACGCTGTTGGAGATGGGGGCCTTCGACCGCGGCGGCATGCCGTCGGGCGGGCCACAGTAGGCCGTGATACCGTTTCACCCTCGTAAGGACCGCACCGATGACCGATCCCGCCGCCGCGCTTGACCCCAAGCTACTGGAAATCCTGGTCTGCCCGCTCACCAAGGGGCCGCTGCGCTACGACCGCGAGGCCAACGAGCTGATCTCCGACAAGGGCGGCCTCGCCTACCCCATCCGCGACGGCATCCCCATCATGCTGATCGACGAGGCCCGGCCGCTGGACGACGGTCAGTCCGCATGACGGCGGTGTGGCCGGAGGAAATCGGCGTCGATCGCGCCGAGCGCACCCTCACCCTTGTCTTCGACAGCGGCGAGCGGTTCGTTTTGCCGGCGGAATTTCTCCGCGTCCACAGCCCGTCGGCGGAGGTCCAGGGCCATGCCCCCGACCAGAAGAAGACGGTGGCCGGCAAGCGCGGCGTCGGCATCACCGACCTGGAGCCGGTGGGCAACTACGCGGTGCGGATCGTCTTCGACGACGGTCATTCGACCGGCATCTACACCTGGCCCTATCTGCACGATCTCGGGCGGCGGCAGGAGGCGTTGATGGCCGCCTACGAGGCCGATCTCGCGGCCAAAGGGCTGAGCCGGGAGCGGTGACAGGCGGGTGACACCGCAGGCGGGCATGCATCCCCCGTGGACGTCGGACGTTGGCACAGCGTCCACAGCCGCAGGAGGAGCATCCACCCATGTCATCGCGTCTTTCGCGCCGGTCGGTCGTTGCCGGATCGCTCGGCATGGCCTTCGCCGCCGCCCTGCCCGGCCGCCTGCTGGCGCAAGATGGCACGACGGCGGACGGCGACGCGGGGTTGCAGCTTGGCGCGCCCTTCGCCTTCCGCTTCGAGGATCTGATCGCCCGTGCCCAGGCGGCGGCGGCCCAACCCTATGTCACCCCCTACCGGCCGCGTCCTGAGGTGACGGCGGCCATCGACTACGCCGCCCATGGCCAGATCCGCTACCGGCCGGATCTGGCCCTTTATGCCGATGGACCTGGCGACTATCCCGCCACCTTCTTCCACCTCGGCCAGTTCTTCCAGAAGGCGGTGACGATGCACCGGGTGACGGACGGGCAGGCACGGGAAATCCGCTACAGCCCCGACTATTTCGCCATGCCGGCCGACAGCGTGGCCCGGCAACTGCCACCCGATGCCGGCTTCGCCGGCTTCCGCCTCCAGGAAAGCCGCCAGGAGGAGCGCTGGAAGACTCACGACTGGCTGGCCTTCCTCGGCGCCTCCTACTTCCGGGCCATCGGGGCGCTGAACCAGTACGGCCTGTCGGCGCGCGGCGTGCTGGTGGACGCGGCGGTGCCCGACCGTGACGAGGAATTCCCCGACTTCACCGAGTTCTACATCGGACCGGCGGCGGCCGGCGAGGTGGTGGAGATTCATGCCTTGCTCGACGGGCCGAGCATCACCGGCGCCTTCCGCTTCCTCGCCCGCCGCGACGAGGCGGTGATCATGGACGTGCAGGCCCGCCTGTTCCTGCGCGAGGCGGTGGAGCGCCTGGGCATCGCGCCGCTCACCTCCATGTACTGGTATGGCGAGGGCGATCGCCCGTTGCAGGTGGACTGGCGGCCGGAGGTTCACGACAGCGACGGTCTGGCGCTGTGGACCGGCGGCGGCGAATACCTGTGGCGGCCGCTGAGGAACCCGGCCCATACCACCGTGTCCAGCTTCTTGGATGCCAGCCCGCGCGGCTTCGGCCTCGCCCAGCGCGACCGCAACCCGGAGAATTATCTCGACGGCGTGCGGTATGAACTGCGCCCGACGCTCTGGGTGGAGCCCGTGGGCGACTGGGGGCGCGGCGCCGTGCAACTGCTGGAAATCCCTACCGACGACGAAATCCACGACAACATCGGCGCCTTTTGGGTGCCGGATGGCCCCGCCCTGCCGGGGCAGGCCCTGGTGTTCGACTACCGCCTGCACTGGGTGGCGGAGGAGCCGTTTTTCCCCGCCGGCCTCGCCCGTTCGGTCGCCACCCGCATCGGACGCGGCGGCGAGCCCGGCAAGCCGCGCCCGGCCGGTGTCACCAAGATGATCGTCGAGTTCGAGGGTGGATCCCTGCCCGAACTGCCGGCGGGCGTCATTCCGGAAGCGGTCATCACCGCCTCGCGCGGGGAGGTGGGGCATATTTTCGTCGAGGCGGTGCCGGGCCTGTTCGGCCGCTGGAGGGCCCACTTCGATCTCACCGTGGCGGGGGCCGAGCCGGTGGAACTGCGCCTTTACCTGACCCTCGACGACCGGCCGATCACCGAAACCTGGCTCTACCAGCACACCCCGCGGGCGGCCAGCTGACCGACGCGGAAACGGAAACGGGCGGAGCCTGCACGGCCCCGCCCGTCTGTCCGTGGATCATCCCTGACTGCAAAGAGGCCCTCTCGTAGCAGTCAGGCAAGCGCGACCGCGCGCCGCCGCTTTTGCGGCGTGAGCCAAGGCCGCGAGGAGCGGCCGCCCGGCGCCTGAGGGCGCAGCCGTGATCGCCTTCGATCACGGCTGCCTGATATCTAATCATCCCTGACTGCAACGAGACCCTCTCGTTGCAGTGAGGCAAGCGCGACCGCGCGCCGCCGCTTTTGCGGCGTGAGCCAAGGCCGCGAGGAGCGGCCGCCCGGCGCCTGAGGGCGCAGCCGTGATCGCTTGCGATCACGGCTGCCTGATATCAAGCATCCTCGAACAGCGCCGTCGACAGGTAGCGCTCGGCGAAGGACGGCAGGATGACGACGATGGTTTTGCCGGCCATGTCGTCGCGCGCCGCCACTTCCAGCGCCGCCGCCACCGCCGCGCCGCCGGAGATGCCGAGCGGCAGCCCGTCCAGCTTGGCCGCCTTGCGGGCGGTGGCGAAGGCGGTTTCGTTGCCGATCTTCAGCACTTCGTCGATCAGGCCGCGTTCCAGCACGCCCGGCACGAAGCCGGCGCCGATGCCCTGGATCTTGTGCGGGCCGGGGGCGCCGCCGGACAGCACCGGGCTGTCCTCGGGCTCGACGGCGATGACCTTGAAGCCGGGCTTGCGCTCCTTCAGCACCGCGCCGACGCCGGTCAGCGTGCCGCCGGTGCCGACGCCGGAGATCAGCACGTCGGCGGCGCCGTCGGTGTCGCGCCAGATTTCCTCGGCGGTGGTGCCGCGATGGATGGCCGGGTTGGCCGGGTTCTCGAACTGCTGGAGCAGCACGGCGTTGGGCAGTTCCTTCACCAGTTCCTCGGCGCGGGCGACGGCGCCCTTCATGCCGTTGGCGGCCGGCGTCAGCACCAGCTCGGCGCCCAGGTGCTTGAGCATCTTGCGACGCTCCAGCGACATGCTTTCCGGCATGGTGAGGATCAGCTTGTAGCCCTTGGCGGCGGCCACGAAGGCCAGCGCGATTCCGGTGTTGCCCGATGTCGGCTCCACCAGCACGGTGTCCTTGGTGATGCGGCCGTCGGCCTCGGCGGCCTCGATCATGGCCAGACCGATGCGGTCCTTGACGCTGGCGAGCGGGTTGAAGAACTCGCACTTGCCAAGCACGGTCGCCTTGGCGCCGGCTTCGTCGGCAATGCGGTTCAGGCGCACCAGCGGCGTGGCGCCGATGGTGTCGAGGATGGTGTCGTATACCTTGCCGCGAAATTCGGGTTGGCTCATGGTCAAATTCCCCGTTTCTGAGTGTAGTTCTTCAGGCAAACATCATTCGTGACTGTATTTATAGGGCCGTCATCGGGAAATGCAATGCCGGCCGCGGCGGGGCCGGGCCGGCTGGAGGTAACGGGTTGATTCAGATGGTGAAATCCATCGCTTCGTGGGCCTCGCTGCGCAACCCGCCCTGGTAGGCCTTGGTACACAGCTCATCAATGGTCACCGAATCGAGCCGCTGCATGAGGTCTTCCTGCAACTCCGCCCACATGGGCCGCACCACGGTGAGGCCGAGCGGGCTGCCGGGCAGATCCTTGTAGGGGTCTTCCGGCGCCTCCATGGCGTGGACCACGCGGACGATCTCCCCCACCGTCACCCGCCGGCGCTCGCGGGCGAGGCGGTAGCCGCCCTTCGGCCCCCGCACGCCGACCAGGATGCCGGAGCGCACCAAGTGTTGCAGGGTCTGTTCCAGGTAACGGCGGGGAATACCCTGGCGGCGGGTGATCTCGCGGCTCTGCACCGGCTCGCCGCCGGCGTGGTAGGCGATGTCGAGCACCGCCTCGATGGCGAACAGCAGTTTCTTCGACGGACGCAGCATGGCAACGGGTTCCGGGTAGGGGCGGGAGAGAGGGGGAACGGCTCAGACGGTGGTGGCGGGCCGGGCGGCGATGCCGGTGGAGCCGAAGCCGCCGGCGCCGCGCGCCGTGTCCGGCAGGGTGGCGACCTCGGTCCACTCGGCGCGGGTGACCGGAGCGACGATCATCTGGGCGATGCGGTCGCCACGGGCGATGGTGAACGGCGCATCGCCCAGGTTGACCAGGATGACCTTCACCTCGCCGCGATAATCGGCGTCCACCGTGCCGGGGCTGTTGAGCACGGTGACGCCGTGCTTCGCCGCCAGGCCGGAGCGCGGCCGCACCTGCGCCTCGAACCCCTCCGGCAGGGCCATGGCGAGGCCGGTCGGCACCAGGGCGCGGCCCATGGGCGGCAGGG
>JAEWWF010000388.1 GCA_023396465.1 Pseudomonadota bacterium | reverse complement strand
CCGCCGGCGGTGATGCCGGCCTGCGCCAGTTCCCGTTCCACCCAAGTCTTCAGCGGAGTACCGTCGCCGGGGCCGTGGTCGCGGTCCCGCAGCGACAGAACCGCCCGCCGGTTGTGGCCGAACAGGCGCAGGCGCTGGTCAAGTTGCGGCAACTCGTCCAGGTCCACCAGCAGCGAGAACACCCGGTAGCGCAGGGCGTGGGCCTTGGGCAGGAAGCGGTGGTGAACCACCGTGCCCCGGTAAAGGGCGGAGGCGTTGGTGGTGGTCATGCCGGCATCTCCGGCCGGGCCGGCGTGCCCGTCGGGGTGGCGGGGCTGAGGAAGATGCGGGCCGACTCCCCCGGCACCGACCACGGCCGCCGCACGCCGCCCAATGCTTCCGCCACCGCCAAGCCGGCTTGCAGACCATCCTCGTGGAAGCCGGCGCCGAACCAGGCGCCGCAGAACCAGGTGTTGCGGCTGCCCTGCAAGCTCCACAGGCGCTTCTGCGCCGCGACGGCGGCGGCATCGAACAGCGGATGGGCGTAATCGATGCGGCGCAACACCGCTTCGTCGCGCGGCGGGGTCTCGGGGTTGAGGGTGACGAACAGGTCGGTGCGGGTGGTCAGCGGTTGCAGCTTGTTCATCCAATAGGTGACAGAGACGGCATCGCGCCCGTCGCGGCCGGTGGAAAGGTAGTTCCAACTCGACCACACCGCCTTGCGGCGCGGCATCAGGCCGGGATCGGTGTGCAGCCAGGCGGTGTTGGGCTGGTAGCGGAAGGCACCGAGAAGCGCCTGTTCCTCCGGTGTCGGATCGGTCAGCAGCGGCAGGGCCTGATCGCCGTGGACCGCCAGCACCACGTCATCGAAGGCTTCGACGCTGCCATCGCTGCCTTCCACCAGCACGGCGCCGCCCAGCCGGGTAACGGCACGGGCCCCGACGCCAAGGCGGATGCGGTCGGCATAGGGTTCGGTCAGCCGCGCCACATATTCCCGTGAGCCGCCGATCACCGTGCGCCACTGCGGCCGGCCGGTCAGCTTCAGCAGACCATGGTTGTCGCAGAAGCGGATGAAGGCGGTGGCGGGGTGGGCGCGCATGTCCTCCACCGCCGTCGACCAGATGGCCGCTCCCATGGGCAGCAGGTGGTCGTACAGGAAGGGCTCGCCATAGCCTTCGCGGTCGAGGTAGTCGCCCAGCGACAGCCCTTCCGCCGTCGGGTCGCTCAGCAGAGCGGGGGCGGTGCGGTAAAAGCGCATGAGATCGCGCAGCATGGACCAGAAGCGTGGCCGCGCCAGATTGCGCTTTTGCGCGAACAGGGCGCCGAGCCCTGATCCGCCGTATTCCACCCGGCCGCCGTCGATGGAGACGCCGAAGCTCATGTCGGTGCCGTAGGTGGGCACCTCCAAATGGTCGAACAGGGCGGTCAGGTTGGGGTAATTGAGGGTGTTGTAGACGATGAAGCCGGTATCGACCGGCACCGGACCGTCCGGCGTCGGCACCACGATCGTATTGCTGTGGCCGCCGACGCGCTCGTCCTGCTCATAGACGGTCACGTCATGGCCCCGCGACAGCAGCCATGCACAGGACAATCCGGAGATGCCGGTGCCGATGACCGCGACACGAAGGCGGCGGCCGGACGGGCGGGAAGCGGGTACGGTGAAGGACATGGCCGAAAATCCGTGTGAAAAAATGGATGGAGGCTTTGACAATCAGCTACCATCTTACGGTCGCGACGATCCTTCCGGATCACCCATTTCCGGCGGTGGGACTTGAGCCTCCGGTTGTGCGTGATCCGGCTGCGGCGGGCGCACGTAATGGAGGGCATGAGTGTACAAGCAGCCCATATCGGCGGCCCCGAGGGTCCGTCCTTCCCCCCGCTCCTGCGGGCCGTGCCTCGGCCGCAGCGGGGGCGTGGGATGACGGCCACCCGGACGGATGCCGCCGAGGCGATCGACGCCCGCGCGTTGCTGCTGGCGATCGGTCGGGACCGCGACAAGGCGGCTTTCGCCGCCCTGTTTGCCTATTACGCGCCGCGCCTGAAGGCTTACATGCGCAAGCTCGGGGCCGATGACGCGGCGGCGGAGGAAGTGGCGCAGGAGGCCCTGCTCGCCATCTGGCGCAAGGCCCATCTGTACGATCCCGCCAAGGCGGCGCCCAGCACCTGGATTTTCGCCGTCGCCCGCAACATGCGGATCGACCTGATCCGCCGCGAGCGCCGGCCGGAGCTGGACCCCGACGACCCCGCCCTGGTGCCCGACGCCGAGCCGCGCGCCGACGAACAGCTCGGCGCCCGCCAGCGTGAGGCCCTGGTGCGCGAGGCCATCCGCCAACTGCCGCCGGAACAGGCGGAGGTGGTCCGCCTCAGCTTCTATGAGGAAAAGCCGCACGCCGAGATCGCCGAGGTGCTGCGACTGCCTCTCGGAACCGTCAAGAGCCGGTTGCGGCTCGCCTTCCGCAAGGTGCGGATGGCCCTGGGAGACGATGTGGAATGAACAGGATCATCCACCATCCCGGCGACGACCTGTTGGTCGCCTACGCCGCCGGCAGCCTGGATGAGGGGCTGTCGCTGATGGTCGCGACCCATCTGGCGCTGTGCCCGGACTGCCGCTCCAAGGTGGCGGCCGCCGAGGCCATGGGCGGCGCCCTGGTCGATGACATGGCGCCGGCTCCGCTCGCCGATGATGCGCTCGACGCCCTGCTCGCCCGCCTGGACGAGCCGGAGCCCGCGCCGCTGCCACTGCCGCGCCGCCCGACCCATGATGCCCGCACCCGTACCGTGGTGCCGGAGCCGTCGCGCTCCTACCTGAGCGCCAGCCTCGACTCCCTGCCGTGGCGGTCGATGGGGCCCTTCGTGCGGTCGGTGGAACTGCCGGTCAGCGGCGCCAAGGCGCGGCTGTTCCGCATCAAGCCGGGGGCCGCCATGCCGCAGCACAGCCATACCGGCATGGAGTACACCCTGGTGCTCGCCGGCGGCTTCTCCGACGAGGTCGGCAGTTTCGCCCGTGGCGATGTCGCCTGCGCCGACGAAACCCTGTTGCACCAGCCGGTCGCCGACCCCGGCGAGCCCTGCCTGTGCCTGGCGGTGACCGACGCACCCTTGCGCTTCACTGGCGTCGTGCCCAGACTCATGCAACCCTTCTTCGGGATCTGAGTCGACGGCAGGGAGCCTTGCGGTGGAGAAGATCGTCAAATCCGACGACGAGTGGCGCGCACACCTGACGCCGCTGCAATATCAGGTCACCCGCAACAAGGGCACGGAGCGTCCGTTCTCCGGTGAATTCTGCCACGCCCACGAGCCGGGCCTCTATGCCTGCGTGTGCTGCGGCCTGCCGCTGTTCGACAGTCGAACCAAGTTCGACAGCGGCACCGGCTGGCCCAGCTTCACCGAACCGGTGGAGGCGGAGGCCGTGCGGGAGGTGCGCGACACCAGCTATGGAATGGTGCGCACCGAGGTGCTATGCAATCGCTGTGATGCCCATCTTGGGCATGTGTTCCCGGACGGTCCGCCGCCCACCGGGTTGCGCTATTGCATCAATTCTGTCTCCCTGACGAAGCTGGAATAAGCCCTGTGGTCCGCCCCGCCGACCTGCCGACACCGTCGCTTCTCCTCGACCTTCCGGTCCTCTGCAACAATCTGGCGACCATGGCGCGGCGGATGGCGGACAAGGGCGTCGCCCTGCGGCCGCACCTGAAGACCGCCAAATCGGCCGAGGTCGCCATGCTCGCCACCCAGGGGCAGGCGGGCGGCATCACTGTGTCGACAGTCGCCGAGGTGCTGGCCTTCGCCGGCCATGGGTTCCGCGACATCACCTATGCGGTGGGGATCGTGCCCGGCAAGCTGGAGCCCCTGGCGCCGCTGGTCGCCAAGGGGGTCAAGGTCACGCTGCTGACCGACAGCGTCGAGATGGCGCGGGCGGTGACGCAGGCGGCGGCCGCTCTGGGTGTCGTCTTCGACGTGCTGGTGGAAATCGACAGCGGCGGCCATCGGGCTGGCGTGCTGCCGGACAGTCCGGCCTTGCTCGCCATCGGCCGCGCCTTGCACGAGGGCAAGGGCACCCGCCTCGCCGGCGTGCTGACCCATGCCGGCCACAGCTACCACTGCCGCAGCCGCGACGAAATCCGCACCGTCGCCTGGGCCGAACGCGAGGCCCTGGTCCATGCCGCCGAACGGCTGCGGGCCGCCGGCCTGCCGTGCGAGGTGGTGTCCGCCGGCTCCACCCCGACCGCCCTATGCGGCGAGGATTTCAGCGGCCTGACCGAGATGCGGCCGGGCGTCTATATGTTCATGGACGTCCACCAGCTCATGCTGGGGGTATGCGGCGCCCAGGATCTGGCGCTGTCGGTGGTGGCGACGGTGATCGGCCACAACCGCCCGGCGGAGCGTCTGCTCATCGACGCCGGCGCCCTGGCCTTGTCCAAGGACACCTCGGCCACCGAGATCCTGGCCGACATCGGCTATGGCGTGGTGTGCGATGTCGACACCGGCCGTCCGTTCGCCAACCTGTTCGTCACCGACGTCCACCAGGAACACGGCATTTGCGCCGTCCCCGATCCCGATCTGTGGGACCGCCTGCCGGTGGGATCGAAGGTGCGGGTGATGCCCAACCACGCCTGCATCACCGCCGCCTGCCACGAAGCCTATCACGTCGTCGACCATGGCGAGGTGATCGACAAGTGGAAGCGTTTCGGCGGCTGGTGAGACATCAGGAGCCGCCGGATGGTGCCGTCGCGGTTTGGGCGGCGACGGCGCGGCAGATCGTCCACACGCGCTGACGCAGCCAGCCATGGGCCGGGTCGCCATCCAGGCGGGGATGCCAGAGCAACGACACGGCAATCTCGGGGATCGGGACCGGCAGGGAAAAACGGTTCAGCCCGGCCGACAGGCCCGCCGTGTGCCGCTCCGGCACCGTCGCCACCAGATCGGAGCCGCGCACCAGCGCCAGAGCCGTCGAGAACCCGCCCACCTTGGCGACGATCCTGCGGTGTAGCCGCAGGGCCGTCATGGCGTCGTCCAGAAGACCGTCGATGGGACCAGGGGTGGCGCCGTGCCGGACCACCGCGACATGCGGATGGTCGGCGTATCGGGCGGCGGTGACGGCGCCTTCCGCCAGCGGGTGGCCTTGGCGTACCACGCCGACGAAGCGATCCTTGAACAGCACCCGCGCCCGGACTTCCGGCCCCGTCATCCGCCCCACCACCCCGGTCTCCAGGTCCACCGCGCCGTCGCGCAATGGGGCGCTGTCGCGGTCGGGCTTGGGCACGAAGCACAGGGTCACGCCGGGCGCCTCGACCTGGAGCTGGCTGACCAGGGTGGCGCCAAAGGTTTCGACGAAGCCATCGCTGGCGCGCAGGGTGAATTGGCGCTCAAGGTGTTCGGGCGCCAACGGCGCCTGCGGGCGCAACAACGCCTCGGCGTCCTCCACCAAGGCGCCGACGCGCTGGCGCAGATCAAGGGCGCGCGGGGTCGGCACCAGGCGGCCGCCGGCCCGCACCAACAGCGGATCGCCGGTGGTCGCCCGCAGGCGGGCCAGCGCCCGGCTCATGGCCGACGGGCTGAGGCGCAGGCGCCGGGCCGCGTTGACGACGCTGCCCTCTTGCAGCAGGACGTCCAGGGTGACGAGCAGATTGAGGTCGGGACGGGCCATGATCGCCCGATCATAGCACGCCGTGACCGCCACGACAGGGCGTTGGACGCACGATGTCGTTGCGCGGCGCGCGTCTTCCGCCATGAGGGATGCGGCCCTACCGTCAGGCTGATCATCCTCACCCGGCGGAGACGGTAGCCCATGCACCCCCATACCAAGTCGACCTCACCCCGTTCCGGCACCGCCGGCAGATCGGCCTTCGGCGCCCTGGCGGCATTGTCGCTGGCGATGTTGCTCGCCTCCTTGAGCACCAGCATCGCCAATGTCGCGCTGCCGACCCTGGCGGCGGATTTCTCCGCTCCGTTCCTTCATGTGCAATGGGTGGTGCTGGCCTATCTTCTCGCTGTCACCACCCTGGTGGTGACCGTCGGCCGACTGGGCGACGGCCTCGGGCGGCGGCGGGTGTTGGTGGCCGGTCTGGCGGTGTTCGTGGCCGGCTCCGCGCTGTGCGGTCT
>JAEWWF010000326.1 GCA_023396465.1 Pseudomonadota bacterium | reverse complement strand
CCTGAGCGGGGTGGTGCAGTACGACCGCCTGAGCGTCGCCCCCGGTGGCAACTTCGAGGCGCAGTGCCGCCCCTCCACCCGCGCCGCTCCGGCGGTTTCCCGCAGCACCGCCAGCGAGTCCACGGGTGCCCTGCGCCGCCCCCGGCTGGGCCGCCTGGTCGCCTCCTGACCCCGCGCCGGCAGGGCTGGCCGCCACCGTGACGCCCGGTGTATGGTCGGGGCGAGAGCCACGACCAGAGAGAGCGGCCGCCGTGCCTGTCCGCCAGTCCGCCCCCCCCAGCCTGCCCGCCAGCGCCGGCACGGCCAGAATCGCCGCCGATGGCGTCGATGTCGCCGCCGCCGTCAATGCCCTGCGCATCGGCCTCGCGGTGTTCGACCCCGACGAGAGGCTGGTGTGGTGCAACGGCCAGTTCCGCTACACTTACATGTCCTTCCAGGCGGTCGATGACCTGATCGGCATGACGCTTGAGGACATCCTGCGCCTTGAGCTGGAAAACGGCGAGATCGCCGGCGAACAGGCCACCCTGCACCCAGAACGGTGGTTGGCCGAGATGCTCGCCTTCCACCGGCGGGGAGCCTACGAACCGCTGGAACAGCGCCTGGCCGATGGCCGCTGGATCCAGATCAAGATCCGCCGCACCGCCGACGGCGGTTCGGTCGGCCATTGGAGCGACATCACCGAGGCCAAGCTGGTACATCTCCGGCTGGAGGATGCGGTCAACAACACCGCCGACGGATTCGCCTTCTGGGATCAGACCGAGCGGCTGATGATGTCCAACCATCGCTTCGCCGACCTGATGGAAGGTCTGGACGGCCCGCCGGTTCCCGGCACCGGCCTGCGCGAGGTGCTGGAGAACCTGGTCCACTCCGGCCGCCTGCTGCTGGAGGAGACCGGGCAGGAACTGGTCGAACGATGGGTGAAGGACCGCCGCCAGCCGGTGTGCGAGCGGGTGCTCGACTACGTTCACGGCCGCAGCTACCTCATCAAGGAGCGCCGCACCCGCGACGGCGGCACGGTCACGGTGCTGACCGACATCACCGACCTGAAGGAAAAGGAACGCCAGTTGGTGTTCCGCGGCCAGACGCTGGAGGCCACCATCTCGGAACTGGAGATGGTGCAGGCCACACTGGAGGAGCAGGGCGCCGAACTGGCCGGCACCGCCGAGCGGCTGGCCGAAATGCAGGCCCAAAGCCGCGCCATCATCGAAGCAGTGCCCGATCTGCTGATGACCGTCGCCGCCGACGGCGCCTTGCGCGAGATCCTGTCGCCCGATCACGAGGATTTGCCGTTCCCGCCCGACAGCGCGCCCGGCCGCTACCTCGACCAGTTGCTGCCGCCGGTGACTGCGGAGCAGTTGCTGGCCGGCGTGCGGGCCGCCGTCAGCACCGGTCTGCCGCAGCGGGTGCAGTACGCCAGCTTCCGCCCCGATGGCCAGCCGCAATGGTTCGACGCCCGCATCGCCGCCAAGGCTTTCGACGAAGCGCTGGTCTGCGTCCGCAACATCACCGAGATGCGCCGCATCCAGGACAGCCTGGAACAGGCCACCGCCATCGCCGAGAAGGCCAACGCCGACAAGACCCGCTTCCTGGCCGCCGCCAGCCATGACCTGCGACAGCCGATCCAGGCCCTCAACCTGTTCATCCATGCCCTGTCGGCGCAGCCGCACGCCCCGGCGGTGCGCGAGATCATCGACAAGATCGACCGCTCCACCGCCGCCCTTGGCGACCTGCTCAACGGCCTGCTCAACATCTCCAAGCTGGAGGCGGGGATGGTGGAGCCGGTGCTGACCAGCTTCCCGCTCGGCCGCCTGTTCGATCGCCTGGCGCTGGAGTACGGCCCCATCGCCCAATCCAAGGGGCTGGACCTGCGCATGGTGCGCACCGGCGCGGTGGTGCTGTCAGACCAGACGCTGCTGGAGCGCGTCATCGGCAACTTCCTCACCAATGCCATCCGCTACAGCCCGCAGGGCCGTGTCCTGCTCGGCGCCCGGCGGCATGGCGCGGTGGTGACAGTGGAGGTGTGGGATACCGGAATCGGCATCGAAGCCGGCAACATCCCGTTGATCTTCCAGGAGTTCCACCAGATCGACAACGCCGCGCGCAACCGCCGCGAAGGGCTCGGGCTCGGCCTTGCCATCGTCGACCGGCTGGCGCAACTGCTCGGCTATCAGATCACCGTGCGATCGACGCCGGGCAAGGGCTCCTGCTTCTCCGTCGACGTGCCGGTGGACCTCGACGCCCGCGAAGCCGAGGACGAGGACGCCGCCGACCTCGACGATATCGACCTGCAAGGCGTGGTCATCCTGGCCATCGACGACGAACCCGACATCCTGGAAGGCATCGAAGCCTCGCTCACCCAGCAGGGCTACCGCGTCATCACCGGCTGCACGGTGGACGACGCCATGGCGGCGGTGCGGGCGGCCGGGGTGATGCCCGATGTCATCCTGTCCGACTACCGGCTGGAGGGCGGCGTCACCGGCATCGACGCCATCCGGCGGGTGCGTGACAGCCTCGGTGGGCCGATCCCCGGCATCCTGCTCACAGGCGACACCGCCCCGGAAATTCTCCGCGCCACCCAGTCCAGCGGCTTCCCGCTGCTGCACAAACCCCTGCCCGTCCACGAGCTGAAAGGCGCCATCATCGCCGCCCTGAGCGGCGGCTGACGGACGGCCGCCACGCCCCTGCGGCCAAGGGGTTGCGATAATTCCCGATTTCTTCAGTCGGTTATTTCCCTTGACGGTGGCGTGACCGGTGGCACACTTGAAGCTCTATGAGACAAGAACGCAGTGCCAATGCGTCGCCCGTGAACGAACCACCTTCAGGCTGAACGGGAGTGCTCCATGGCGAGGATCGTACCCGACATCATTCCGTCCACCCAGGACCTCACGCTGGTGCCGCCCGACATGACGGTGCGCGACGCCGCCCGCCTGATGCGGGAAAACACCATCGCCGCCGTGATGATCGTCGATGGCCAGCGGCTCTCGGGCATCATGACCGAGCGTGACATCGCCGCCCGCGTCGTCGCCCAAGGCCGCGATCCCGACACCACGGCGGTCAGCGAGGTCATGACCCCCGATCCCGACACGCTGTCGCCCGGAGATACCGCCGCCAGCGCCCTGCGCATGATGCGGCAGCACAACTACCGCCACCTGCCGGTGGTGGAGGATGGCCGCCCGGTCGGCATGGTATCCATCCGCGACCTTTACGCGGTGGTGCAGTCGGAGCTGGAAACCGACCTCGCCAATCGCGATGCCTATATCTTCGGGGAACACTACGGCGCCGCCAGCTGACGACACGGCCCGGTGGAGACCGGGCCCGCGCGTGGTCACCTGTCAACTGCCGTCGCATGGCATCCTGGCAGGTCGCAAAGGGTGCGTACCTGCGGGAAGCTGGATGCGGCAAGGGCGCCTCTTGGGCGCATCCACCGTGAAAACCAGGGCCGGTATCACACTCACGGCCGCTTCCTGCCACGGATCATAGCGGTACCATAACGCCGATGCAAATTGACCGGCCCGCTTTGACCGGCCCGTTGCCCCACCCGGCAGCGGGCCATTTCCCTTTGCGCCACTGGCTTGACGTTGACGTTAACGGAAGGGACCCCCACAATTGGGGCATCCGCGCGCACCTGCGCCCGTCGTTTGTCCGGAGTCCGTCATGCCCCTGAGTCCACCCGTCGCCCGCGAGAAGCAGCACACCCGCACCGTCACCGTCGACGGCTACCGGCGCGAGGACGGCCTGTTCGACATCGAGGGGCATCTGGTCGACACCAAGACCTACGGCTTCCCCAACACCGACCGCGGCCGCATCGAGGCTGGCGAGCCGCTGCATGGCATGTGGCTGCGTCTGACCATCGACGGCGACATGCTCATCCACACCGCCGAGGCGGTGACCGACCACGGCCCCTTCACCATCTGCAAGGACATCAACCCGGCCTTCGACGGCCTCGCCGGGCTGCGCATCGGCCCCGGCTTCCGCAAGCAGGTGCGGGAGCGGCTGGGCGGCGCCCACGGCTGCACCCATCTGGTGGAGTTGCTGCTCGGTCCCATGGCCACCACCGCCTTCCAGACCCTCTACGCCGAACGCGAGCGCCAGGGCCGCGCCGGCGACAGCGACGGCCCCGGCGGACGGCCGCGCATTCTGGATACCTGCCACGCCCTCGCCAGCGACAGCCCAGTGGTGAAGCGCCAGTGGCCGCAGTGGTACACCGGCGGCGACACCGACGTGGAGCCGGTCAGCGACCGCTGAGGGCCTTCGGGTTGCTTTCCCGCAGCTTGTCGCGGGTGGTCCGCCACAGGTGATCGAACACCGCCGCCCGCTCGGCGTGGCCGGGGTCGAAGCGCCCGGCCCGCAGATCGGCGGCGAGAGCCGCTTCCAGCGCCGCCAGCGGCTCCCCCTTGTCGCTGTAAAGGGCCGACAGGCGGGCGTGGGCCTCGTCCTCCGGGTGCGTCCCCGCCCGCACCTGGCGGGCGGCGATGCCGATGGCATTGGCGACCATCAGGGCGTCGTAGCGGCTGTCCGCCGGCAGGTGCGGCAGCAGGCGGTCCTTCAGCACCGCCAGGGCGGTGTCCAGCAGATCGGCGGCGGTGGGTTCGTCGCGCATCACAGGCCCTCCCGCGTCATGTCGAGGATGTCCAGTTCCAGCTCCGGCACCACATGGGCGGTCAAGGCCAGCTCCAGGTTGGTTTCGCCGCCGGAGACGTGGCGTTCCGCCTGTTGCAGCGCGATGATGGCCCACCGCAGGGTCGCCATGACCTCCCAGTAGGCCACCCGCGCACGGTCGAGCGTCCGGCCGGTCTCCTGTTCGTAGCCGCCATAGAAAGCCTCGCGCGGGCCGATGCCGCCGGCCTCGTTCTGCCGTTGCCCGAACCGCCAGCAGGGGGCGCAGAACCAGCCGACATCGGCCAGCGGGTCGCCCCAGGCGGCGAACTCCCAGTCAAGCACGCCGGTGACGCCGGTGCGGTCGACCATCAGGTTGCCGGTGCGGAAATCATTGTGGCACAGCACGATCTGCCCGCGCGGCGGGGCGTGGCGCTCCAGCCACCGCAGGCCCCATTCCAACGTCGGATGGGCGGTGCGGTGGCCGTCGAGCCACTGGCGAAACTCCGCCACCCAGGCCAGGGCCGGCGAGCCCTGCGGCATGGCGAGGAAGCCAAGGTCATCGCGCGGTGGGGTGATGGAATGGATGCGCGCCAGTTGCCGCCCCAGCGCCGCCGCCAGTGCCGCCCGGCCGCCGCCCAGGCTGTCGTCCTTCACCACCTTATGGCCGGCGGCGACACCGGCGATGCGGCGCATGACGAAGAACGGCTTGCCGAGCACGTTCCCGGCGGCCTCCAGCCACAGCGGTTCCGGCACCGTCACGCCGGCCTCGAAGGCGGCTTTGAACAGGGCGAATTCCTGCGCCCGGCCATGGCTGACGGCGACCCCGGAGGGGGCATCGGTGCGCACCACCAGCGCCAGGCCACCGGCGAAGGCGCCGCCCGTCACCTCGGCATCCACCGCCCAGTTTTCCTGGATGGCGCCGCCGGACAGCTTGCGCAGGGCGGTCAGCGTCACCCGCTCCGCCCCCATGCGGGCGGCGAGCCAGGCTTCCAGGGCCTCCTTGCGGGTCTCCATCAGGCGCCCCAGGACCAGAAATCCTGGCCCTCGGTGGCGAGCGCGCGGGACAGCACCATCTTGTGAACCTCGCTGGCGCCGTCCACCAGCCGGGCCTGACGGGCGTAGCGGTAGATCCATTCCAACGGCGTGTCCTTGCTGTAGCCACGGGCGCCGTTGAGCTGGATGGCGGTGTCCACCGCCTGCTGCAAGGCATCGGCCACCACCACCTTGGCCATGCTCACCTCCTTGCGGGCAAAATTGCCCTGATCGAGCTTCCAGGCCGCCTTCATGGTGAGCAGGCGGCCGACCTCGATCTGCATGGCGGCGTCCCCCATCAGGGTCTGCACGCTCTCGTGCTCGGCGAGCGCCGAGCCGAAGGCCATGCGGCTGCCGATGTAATCCTGGGCAATCTCCAGCGACCGCTTGGCAAGGCCGGTCCAGCGCATGCAGTGGGTGAGGCGGGCGGTGCCGAGGCGGATCTGGGTCGCCTTGAGGCCGTCGCCGACAGTCATCAGCACGTTCTCGTCGGGGATTTCCAGGCCCTCGAACACCAGTTCGCAATGGCCGCCGTGTTCCTCCGGCCCCATGATCGGGATGCGCCGCTCGATGCGCCAGCCCGGCTGGTCGCGGTGATAGAGGAACGCCGTCAGCCCCTTGCGCGGGTCGTCGGAGGTGCGGGCGATGAGGATGAAGTGCTCCGCCGCCCCGGCGCCGGTAATGAACCACTTGCGGCCATGGACGACCCAGCGGTCGCCCTTCTTCTCCGCCCGCGTCGCCATCATGCCGGCGGGGTCGGAGCCGGAACCGGGCGCCGGCTCGGTCATCACGAAGGCGGAGCGGACCTTGCCATCGATGATGGGTTGAAGCCAGCGGTCCTTCTGCGCCTCGGTCCCCACCTTGTTCAGCAGGATCATGTTGCCGTCGTCGGGGGCGGCGGAGTTGAACACCACCGGCCCGAAGATGGAGCGGTTCATCTCCTCGTAGCAGGCCGCCATGCCGACCACCGGCAGACCGAGCCCGCCGCGCTCCTTCGGCATCTGCAAGGCCCAGAGGCCGGCGGCACGGGCCTTGCTTCGCAGGGCCTTCAAGGCGTCATCGGTGATGTTGTCGTGCTCGTCATAGGCGCTGCGGTCGGCTTCCACCGGCAGGATATGATCGGCGACGAAGGCGCGGATGCGCAGACGGAGGGCGTCGATCTCGGGCGACAGGGCGAAATCCATCGGGCGATTATCCTTCAGAGAGAGCTGACCAGATGACCGCCATCAACGGCGAGCACGGCCCCGGTGAGGTAAGGCGAGGCATCGGAGGCGAGCAGCAGCAGCGGCGCGTCCAGTTCCTCCGGCTTGCCCAGGCGACGTTGCGGGATGCGCTTGACCAGCGCCTGACCGGCGTCGGTGGCGAAGAAGTCGGTGTTGATATCGGTCTCGATGTAGCCGGGGCACAGGGCGTTGACGCGGATGCCGTGGCGCGCCCATTCCAGCGCCAGCGCCTTGGTCAGATGGACGAGCCCGGCCTTGCTGGCGCAATAGGCCGCCACCGCCCCGGCCGGTCGCAGCCCGGCAATGGAGGCGATGTTGACGATGCTGCCGGGGCTGCCCGTCGCGCGCAGGCGGCGGGCGGCGGCCTGCGCGACCAGGAAGGCACCGGTCAGGTTGGTGTCGAGCACCCGGTCCCAGTCCTCGGGCGTGACGTCGAGGGCGGCGCCGGTGTCGGCGATGCCGGCATTGTTGATGACCACCGTCACCGGCCCGCCGGCGGCCACCTCGGCAGCGGCGAAGGCGTCAGTCACCGAGGCCGCGTCGGCGACGTCCAGCACCACCGCATGGGCGCGCGGCCCCAGGGCGGCGGCGGCATCGGCCAGCTTGTCCACCCGCCGGGCCGCCAGCACCACCGTGGCGCCGGCCGCCGCGAGGACCTGGGCAAAATGGCGGCCGAGGCCGCCGGAGGCGCCGGTGACCAGCGCCACCTTGCCGTCCAATCGCAATTGCATGTCGACGTACCTCCCGGAGTTCGTCGCTGTTTTTTTTAATAGTCTTGCTTGCCGTCCAGTGTTCGGGACGGGTGCCACCGTCGTCAAGGGCCGCGCCCGTCGGGGCCATTTGCAGCCGGACAGCGACCTCCGGCGTTTGGTGCGGCACGGGCGAGGAACTCGCCAGCCGCACAACCCGCAAGGAGGATATCCCCATGGCCGACGTCACCCCCACCGCCACGGAAATGAAGGAAGGCGCGGCCCGCGCCAAGGCGGACGACGATCTCAACCGCCTGCGCAGCGACATGGACGCCCTGCGCCGCGACTTCGGCGCCCTGGCCGAGAGCCTGCGCGAGATTGCCAGCGCCCGTGGTCAGGCCACCGCCGACATGGCCCGCCATACCGCCGACGACGTGCAACGCCGGGCACAGGAAAGCCTCGCCGCCGCCCAGGCGCACATCGAACAGCGGCCGCTGGCCAGCGTGCTGATCGCCTTCATGGTCGGCCTGGTCATGGGCAAGGCCATGGACCGAGGGTAAAGGCGCCAGTCGTCGCCGCACGCAACGGCTGTCAGTCCTTTCACGTTGATGTCTCAAAACCAGACACCAACGATCTCCCGGAGGTCATCATGCTTTACTGGGCTCTTGTATTCTTCGTTGTCGCCATTGTTGCCGCCGTTTTCGGCTTCGGGGGAATCGCCTCGGCCTCCGCCAGCATCGCCCAAATCCTGTTCTTCATCTTCCTGGCCCTGCTGGTGGTCTCGCTCATTGCCCATGTGGTGCGCGGGCGTCGTTGATCCATCGCCCCAATGACCGGACACCGGCCGCCCTTCCTCCTGGCACCTGCCGGCAGGAGGAAGGGCGGCCGGACTTATGCGTCATACTATGCGTAAGCATAATGATCCTGGATAGGTGCGAGCATGAACCTTCCCTCCCCACATAAGGCTGGGCGCAGGACCGGATCGGTCAGCGCGGCCCCGCGGATCCATCCCCACCGCGTGAGCGGGAGGGAACATTTCGCCCGGGGAAGTGTTTAATGCTGCTGATGCCTTCCCACGGATCGGATCTCGATGACCGCGCTTGCCATGGATTGCCTCCACCCCCTTTTTGATGCCTGTCAGCAAGGCCGGCGTCATTACGTGGCGGCGGCGCGGCAGGTCGGAGACCCTGGCCTGAAGCTCCAATTCTCCCATATCGCCTCGACGCGGGCAGTCATCCTCGGCGACATCGCCGCCGTTCTGGGGCGGGAGGCCGCCGCCGGGACAGACCAGGACGACACTCCCCCCGAACCACCTGCCATGGGCCGCGTGGTGCTGGGTGGCGAGGAGCAGGCGCGCGCCCTCTCCGGTTCGGAACTCTGCGCCCTGGTGCGGTCGCTGAGAGAACAGGACGAACGTACCCTGGTCCAGTTCCGCCAGCACGCCGCCACCATTCCCTGCGTCGCCACCATCCAGGTTCTGGAACGGGCGATCACGCTGTTGTGCGAGGATCTGGAGAAAATCCGCATCCTTGAAAGCCTCACCTCCAGTACTGGCGATGCCGTGCGGGATCGCGTGCAGTAAGCCGCCCTTCCGCTTAAGACCCTCCCCGACCTCACTTCGACTAAGGTCTTGCTCTCGGACGCCGCTGGCGTCACCTTGGAGCCTGCGTCCCCGATCTGGCGGGACGAAGGGGATGGAGCATGGACCAGGGGGAAACGTCCGCCGGGCTTGATCTGCGGGCCGGCGGTTTCACCGGGCC
>JAEWWF010000293.1 GCA_023396465.1 Pseudomonadota bacterium | reverse complement strand
GGCACCGCCAGCGCCCTGCTGCTGGCTGCTGGGCTGGCCGCCGCCGTGCCCGGCGCCGCACGGGCGCAGGAAACCCCGGCACCACCGCCGGAGCCTGCCGACCCGAGAGTGGTGGAGGCCGTGACGGAAACCCGCCTCGCCTGGGTGCAAACCGGCGATTCCGCCGTCGACCGGCTGTCGGAAGCCGGCCTCTACGGCCTGACGCGGGTGCTCGGCAACCGCTCGTCGGCGGAGTTGAGCGAGCCCATGGCGGTGGACCCGGAGGTGGACGAGTTGATCTTCTACCCGCTGGTCTACTGGCCGGTGATCGAGGGCGCCGCCCCCCTGTCGGTCGCCGCCCGTGCCAAGGTCCAGGACTATCTGCAATACGGCGGCATGATCCTGTTCGACACCCGCGACCTGCCGTCCTCGGCGGTGGAGCCGGTGCTGTCGCAGATCGAGTTGCCCGGTCTGATGCGACTGCCCGACGACCATGTGCTCACCCGCTCCTTCTACCTATTGCAGGAAACGCCGGGCCGCCATGCCGACGTGACGGTGTGGGTGGAGCGCGAGGGCAGCGGCAATGACCGCGTCTCCTCCGTCATCATCGGCAACGGCGACTGGGCGGCCGCCTGGGCGCGGGCCCCCAACGGCAGCTACATGGCGCCGGTGGTGCCGGGCGGCGATCGCCAGCGGGAGATCGCCTACCGCTTCGGCGTCAACGCCGTGATGTACGCGCTCACCGGCAACTACAAGGCCGATCAGGTCCACGTCCCCGCCATCATGGAGCGCCTGACGCAATGATCGAGGCCGTCACCGATATCGTCTTCGCGCCGGTCATCCCCTGGCAGGGGCTGGCGGCGGTGGCCGTGGTGGCGCTGCTGCTGTTCCTGTGGGGACTGCTGCGGCGGGCCCGCGGCACCCTGGTGCGGGCGATTCCGGTGGCGGCCCTGCTGGTCGCCGTCGCCAACCCGCAGGTGGTGCAGGAGGACCGCCGGCCGCTCACCGACGTGGCGGTGGTGGTGGTGGACGAAAGCCTGTCGCAGCGGGTGGGCGACCGCACCGCCCAGACCGAGGCGGCAGTGAAGGCGCTGACCGAGCGCCTGCACGGCGACGACACGCTGGAGGTCCGTGTCGAGCGGGTCGGCTCCACCCTCGACTCCGGCACCCGCCTGTTCGATGCCCTCACCCGCGCCACCGCCGACGTGCCGCGCCGCCGGCTGGCCGGCGCCATCCTGGTCACCGACGGGCAGGTTCACGATGCCCCCTCCGAGGGCGTCCCCGGCTTCCCCGTCCACGCCCTGCTGACCGGCGAGCCCGGCCAGACCGACCGCCGGCTGGTGGTGGAGACCGCCCCCGACTTCGGCCTCGTTGGCCGGCCGGTGGAGGTGACCCTGCGGGTGGTGGACGAAAACGCCCCGCCCGGCGCCACCGCACCGCTCACCGTCACCGTCGATGACCAGCCAGCCCGCGCCTTCGCGGTGCCGGTGGGGCAATCGGTGCGCCTTCCGGTGATGATCGACCATGCCGGCCAGACGGTGGTGGCGCTGGAGACCCCCGCCGGGCCGGAAGACCTGTCGCCGCTCAACAACCAGGCCGCCCTTGCCATCAACGGCGTGCGCGACCGCCTGCGGGTGCTGCTGATCTCTGGCGAGCCGCACATCGGCGAACGGGCGTGGCGCAACCTGCTGAAGTCCGACCCCAACGTCGATCTGGTCCACTTCACCATCCTGCGGCCGCCCAGCAAGGACGACCTGACGCCGCTGCGCGAGTTGGCGCTCATCGCCTTCCCGATCCAGGAACTGTTCGAGCAGCGGCTGTACGACTTCGACCTCATCGTCTTCGACCGCTACACCCGCTCCGGCCTGGTGCCGGACCCCTACATGGCCAACGTGCGCGACTACGTGCGCCAGGGCGGCGCCCTGCTGCTGGCGGTGGGGCCGGAGTTCGCGGAACCGTTCAGCCTCTACGACAGCCCGCTTGGCGACATCCTGCCGGCGGCGCCCTCCGGCGAGGTGTTGGACGAGACCTACCGGCCGCGCATCGCCGGCCTCGGCCTGCGCCATCCGGTCACCGACGCGCTGGTGCCACAGCCGGGAGCACCGCCATTCGGCCCGTGGATCCGCCAAATTTCCGCCCGTGCCAAGGGCGATGCGGCAACCCTCATGACCGGCGCCGGCGAGGAGCCGCTGCTGCTGCTCGACCGGGTGGACGACGGCCGCGTCGCCTTGCTGCTGTCGGACACCCTGTGGCTGTGGGAAAAGAACTGGCGCGGCGGTGGCCCGCAGGCGGAACTGGTGCGCCGCCTCGCCCACTGGCTGATGAAGGAACCGGACCTGGAGGAACGCTCGCTGCGGGCGGAAGTCAGCGGCGGCAGCCTCACCGTCACCCGCCGCAGCCTAGACGACACCAGCGGGCGCGAGGTCACCGTGACCAGTCCATCCGGCGTGGACACCGTGTTGCCGCTGGAGGCGGCAGGCGGCGGCCGCAGCGAAGGCAGCCTGCCAGTGGAGGAGCCGGGTGTCTGGCGCATCGACGACGGCGAGATGACAGCGGTCGCCGCCGCCGGGGCCGCCAACCCACTGGAGACCTCGGCCGTGGTGGCGACCGAAACAGTGCTGGCGCCGGTGGCGGCGGCCAGCGGCGGCGGCCTGTGGTGGCTGGCCGAGGGCGGCGTCCCCGACATCCGCCGCGTCGCCCCCGACGCCGCCACCGCCGGCAGCGGCTGGATGGGCCTGCGCAGCAACGGCGACTACGTGGTGGCCGGAGTGCGGCAAATTCCCTTGCTGCCGCTGTGGGCGGCACTGACCTTGATCCTCGGTGGCGTGGTTCTGGCGTGGTGGCGCGAAGGTCGTTGAGGCGGGACATCGAACGTCGGGGCCACGGCTGGCGTTGATGGCAAAACGACCGCCGCCGCGGGTGGCGAGCCCCCAGCCGACAAGGAGCCCCCAATGACCGGCAAGAAGCCAGACCAACCCCCGGAAGCCGAGGAAGACGACATCGACGAAACCATCGACGAGAGTTTCCCCGCCTCCGACCCTCCCTCCTGGACTCCCTCCGAACCGGGAAAGCCAGACGGTCAGAATGAGGGCGACGACAAGGAGAAGACCCCGGCGCGCAAGGAGTGAGCGCCGGGGCGGTGATTGATGAGTCGCGCCTTCAGGCCGCTTCCCCCGCTCCGCAAGGGTGGCAAGGTGTCCCTTGAGGCCCCTTGCCAACCCTTTCCGCCCCTATGCCAAACCGCATAATCACAAAGTAAAATTCCCCGCATGACTTGCCCTCGCAAGTCGCGGAAATCGCCAACAAGAAACAGTGACAACCCATCGCTCCGCGAAACAGGACTAAATTAGTATTAACTGGAATTTCATGACGCCAGGGCATCGGCTGCCGTAAACTCGCCCGCAGATCATGTCGATCGTGGGGGATTTCATGACAGCATCATCCGGAGGCAGCCGCCTGCGGCTGCAAGCCAAGGTCTCCCTGGCGGTCCTGGCCGTCCTGTTGGTCCTGTTCGGCGTCAATGTCTTCATCGTCACCGACCGCACCGCCACCACCACCGGGGCCCTCAGCCGGGACGCGGGCGCCGCCGAGGCCGGTTTCTATGCCGAGCAGGTCCGAGGGGAGTTTTCCCGCGCCTTGGAGCAGGCGCGTGGGATCAGGGAAGGGTTCACCGCCCTTCAGGCGACCGGACAGCCGGATCGCACCGCCTATATCGAAATCCTCCACCATTGGCTGCTGAAGGCACCGGATTTGGTCGGCGTCTGGGCCGGATTCGAGCCGCAAGCCCTCGACGGCCGCGATGGCGACCATGTGAACACCGTCGGCAGCGACGACACCGGCCGCTTCCTGGTCTATTGGAACCGCATCGCCGGTGCCCCCCTTCTGGAAAATCTATCCAGCTATGCGGGTCCATCCAATGCCCAGAACGCGTGGTACACCGTTCCCCGCGACAGCCGGCGCGACTACGTGACCAGTCCCATCGTCTACCCGGAACTGGCCGGCAAAAAGAACGTCATGCTGGTCAGCGTCGGTGTGCCGGTGGTCGCCGACGGCAAAGGCATCGGTGTCATCGGTGCCGACTTCTCCCTCGACCGGCTGGCGGCGATGACCGCCTCGGCCCATCCCATGGGAGCGGGTCAGGTGGTGGTCATCTCCCATGAAGGCATGATCTCCGGTGCTCCCGATGCCTCGTGGATCGGCAAGATGGCGGGCGAGGTCTTCCGCGATTTTCCCGCCGATGCCTTCGCCCGCG
This sequence comes from Pseudomonadota bacterium, assembly GCA_023396465.1. Classification (GTDB taxonomy): domain Bacteria; phylum Pseudomonadota; class Alphaproteobacteria; order Rhodospirillales; family Rhodospirillaceae; genus Caenispirillum. The sequence goes on along the minus strand of JAEWWF010000293.1, from coordinate 3,445 downwards.
CCGGAAGCGGCCCGTTCAACACCGACGGCCTGTCACCCACCGCCGGCGAGCCCGAGGTTCGGTTCTTCCATCCCGTCACCTTCGGCGACTTCGACAGCCCTTGGCTGGTGATGGTCACCGTGCCGCAGGCGCATATGGCCACCGCCTCCACCGGTGTGCGGAACTCGATCCTGCTGACCTCGGCCATCATTATGGCGCTGATCGGCGCCGCCGTCTGGCTGACGCTCGGCTACACGGTGGTGCGGCCGATCACGCGGCTGACGGCGGCGGTGGAGCATATCTCGACCGGCGAAAGCGATGTGGAGATACCGGAGCGCAACCGCCGCGACGAGTTGGGGCAGATCGCCACCGCCCTCGGCAATCTGGCGACGACGGTGGATGAAGCCTTCCGCCTGCGGCAGATGGTGGAGGTGCAGCCGGCCAAGGTGATGATGTGCGAGCGGGACACCCTGCGCATCACCTACATCAACCGCGCGGCCAAGGACCTGCTGGCCAAGATGGGGCGCCACCTCGGACGCTCGCCCGATGAGGTTCTCGGCCGCAGCGTGCTCGATTTCCACAAGAACCCCGCCGTGGTCACCAACCTGCTGTCCGACCCGTCGCGCCTGCCCTACACCGGACGCTTCCGCATGGGCGACATCACCATCGAAAACCATGTCACCCCCATCTTCGACAAGAAGGGTGAGTACATCGGCCCGATGCTGAACTGGGAGGACGTGACCAAGTACATGCAGATGGTCGATGCCTTCGAGAGCAGCGTCCGGCGGGTGACCAGTGAGGTGACCTCGCTGTCGGAGGACATGGCCGCCGCCTCGGACTCCATGGTGAGCATCGCCACCCAGGCCGCCGCCGAGGGGCACCGGGCAGGCGCGGCCTCGTCGGACGCCTCCGGCAACGTCCAGACCGTCGCCGCCGCCGCCGAGGAACTGGAAGCCAGCATCCGGGAAATCGCCCGTCAGGTGTCGGAAAGCGCCCGCACCGCCACCGAGGCGGTGGAGCGGGCGGAATCCACCCGCGGCGCCGTCCGCAGCCTCGCCGACTCCGCCACCCGCATCTCGGCGGTGGTCAACCTGATCACCGACATCGCCAACCAGACCAACCTGCTGGCCCTCAATGCCACCATCGAGGCCGCCCGCGCCGGCGATGCCGGCAAGGGGTTCGCGGTGGTCGCCAACGAGGTCAAGAGCCTCGCCAATCAGACGGCGCGGGCGACGGAGGACATCAAGAACCAGATCGACGAGATCCAGGGCGCGACCCAGGGCGCCGTCGACGCCATCGAGGACATCCGCACCACCATCGCCACCCTGAGTGAGATCACCGGCTCCATCGCCGCGGCGGTGGAACAGCAGACCGCCGCCACGGCGGAAATCAGCCGCAATGTCCAGGCGGCGGCCGACCGCACCCATGAAGTCACCAGCGTCATGGGCAGCCTGAGCGCCGTCACCGAAAAAACCGGCGACCATGCCCAATCCGTGTCGGTGAGCGCCCGCACCCTGCGCAGCACGGCGGAAGGGTTGAGCCGGGAGGTGGACAGCTTCCTGAACAACCTTCAGCAGACCTGACCCCGGTTCCGCCCCCGGACGGAAACGGCAACGGCCGGGCGACATCGCCCGGCCGTTTGGCATCTCAAAGCTGCGTCGAGATCACCACGCCGTCACCACCGAGGCGCCGAAGCGGTCGGCGATGAACTGCTTCACCTCCGGCGAGTGGTAGGCCTTCACCAGCTTGGCCACCCATTCCGCGTCCTTGTCCGCCTCGCGCACGGCGATGACGTTGGCGTAGGGGCTTTCGGCGCTCTCGATGAAGATGGCGTCCTTCTTCGGGTCGAGGCCGGCGCTCATGGCGTAGTTGGTGTTCACGGCCGCCACCGCCACGTCGTCGAGCGAGCGCGGCAGCTGCGCCGCGTCCAGCTCTTGGAAGCGGAGGGTCTTCGGGTTCTCGGCCACGTCCAGGGGCGTCGCGGCCAGACCAGCGCCCTGGCTGAGAGTCACCAGACCAGCCGACTGGACCAGCAGCAGCGCCCGGCCGCCGTTGGTCGGATCGTTGGGGATGGCGACGGTGGCGCCGTCGGCCAAGTCCTTCAGATCCGCCACCGTCTTGGAATAGAGGCCCATGGGGAAGATCACCGTCTTCGCCACGCTGACGATCTGATAGCCGCGATCGCGGATCTGGTTGTCCAGATACGGCTGATGCTGGAACGAGTTGACGTGCAGATCGCCGTCGTTCAGCGCCGCGTTGGGCAGCACGTAGTCGGAGAACTCGATGATGTCGAGGTCGAGGCCGTCCTTGGCCGCCACCGCCTTCACCTGTTCCATGATCTCGGCGTGCGGGCCGCCGGTGACGCCGACCTTGAGGGTTTCGGCAGCGGCGGCCGACACCGCCAGGGCGGCGGCCATCACACCGGCCGCCACGGTCTTGAGGGTACGCGAAACCATCAGGCCTTCTCCTTGGAGATATTGCGCTTGTTGAGTTTGCGGGCGAGCAGGTCGCCCGAGGTCTGCACCGCCTGCACCAGCACGATCAGCACCACCACCACCGCCAGCATCACCTCCGGCTGGAAACGTTGGTAGCCGTAGCGGATGCCGAGGTCGCCAAGGCCGCCGCCGCCGACCGCGCCGGCCATGGCGGAATAGCCGATCAGGCTGACCAGGGTGATGGTCAGGCTGGCGATGATGCCGGGCCAGGCTTCCGGCAGCAGCACCTTGGCGATGATCTGGTAGGGGGAGGCGCCCATGGCCTGGGCGGCCTCGATCAGCCCGTGGTCGACCTCGCGCAGCGAGGTTTCCACCAGCCGGGCGGCGAAGGGAATGGCGGCGATGCTCAGCGGCACGATGGCGGCGGCGGTGCCGATGGAGGTGCCGACGATCATCCGGGTCAGCGGGATGATCGCCACCATCAGGATGATGAAGGGGGTGGAGCGGGTGGCGTTGACGATCGCCCCCAGCACCCGGTTGACCGTCAGGTTTTGCAGGATGTGGCCGCGCGCCGTGGTCACCAGGATGACCCCGAGCGGGATGCCGACAAGGGCGGCGAGGGCGCCGGAAACGGCCACCATCACCGCGGTTTCCTTCAGCGCCTCAAGCAGCAGCGCGACGAGTTGCGGCGACATGACCGACGATCTCCCCTTTCAGGCCGTTGGCGGACAGGTATTCCAGGGTTGGCGCCAGCGTCTCCGCGGCGTTCAGCACCTCGACGGTCAGCACGCCGTGGGGCTTGTCCTGGATGTAGTCGATGGAGCCGTGCAGGATATTGGCCTGCAAGCCCTTGCCGGCGATCAGTTCGCCCAGCACCGGCGTGTTGGCCGCCGGGCCGGAGAAAGTGATGCGCAGCAGCGGATTGGTGTCCTCGCCCGGGGCCGCCGCCAGCCGCGCCGCCACCGGCGCCGGCAGGTCGTGGTTGAGCAGGTCGCCGACGAAGCTCCGCGCCACCTCCGACCGGGGGGCGG